>CACZQT010000332.1 GCA_902783295.1 uncultured Lachnospiraceae bacterium | reverse complement strand
GATTCTCGGAGCGGAAGAACTGGCAGGTTTTGCTTTTACTGCCATGGTTCTTTTCGGCTGTGCAGTGGTCTGCTACCGGAAGAAATACATTGTAGTGGATGTCTTTGTAAAAGGAATGAAAGGCCGCCCGAAGGGGATGATCGCTGCACTGGCGGATATCCTGACCCTGGTCTGCTACGGAGTGCTGATTTACTGCTTCAATGCTTCTCTTCCCGCTTTGCGGAAGTTTAAGTCCGGTATTTTCGGCGTCCCGAAAAATGTATACGCAATTGCCCTGATGATCGTATTCACCTTTATGTTCGTACGAACGGTGGAATATGTGATCCAGGACCTGAAAGCCGTGGCATCCGGAGAAAATATAGAAACCAAGGGTTCGTTCGGCTGATCCATTTAAAACATGATCCCCTCAATAAGACAGGCTGCAGGGAAGCAACATGCTCCCGGCGGCCTGTCTTTGTTCATTGTGGGATGGGTTTTGTTGACAGGACAGTTTTCCAGGTGCTATCATACTAAGAAAGTGACAGATGCAGTCTTGCGATACAAGATGCAGAAAAGGAGGATCTGAGATGGATGTTCGGTCAAAAAGAAGGTCTTTGAGGGGCGGCGGACTGCTGATCGCGGCGGTCGTACTGCTTTCCCTGACGGCTGGCTGCGGAAGCAGCGGAAAAACGCTGAATGCATCAGACTATCTTACAGTATCCTATGTTGGGCTGGATTCCCAGGGGAAAGTGAAACTGTCTTTTGACAAGGACAGGATTATGTCAGATCTCCGCGAAGGAAAAACCTATACGGAACGGGAACTGGAAGAACTGGAAGGTATTTTCAAAGATGCAGCCAAAGACTTTTCCATTTCCAAAAAGGAAGGTCTTAGTAATGGGGAAAAAGTAGAGATCACCGGCGGTTTCGCGAAGGATCTGCTGAAGCCGTATGGAGCGACCTTGAAGAATGATACCCTGAAGTCAGAGGTTTCGGGACTTCTGGGCAATCTGGAAATTTCTGTCAATGATTATGTCACGACAGAATTCAGCGGCTTCGACGGCTATGGATATGCCAGACTGGAGATTGATACATCTGCGCTTTGGAACACGGTTCGCGACAGAGCCGTGGAAATCGAGCTTGCCTCTTCGCCGGAATTCGAAGCTTTTCGTAATAACCTTTACGAGATAGAGGTGACTCCCACCTGGTTCGAAAAACTGAAAAACGGAGATACGGTCGAAGCAGAGATCACCATGGATGACATTTCCCTGGAGAGCTGCGGAATTACATTCACGAAAGAAGCGGTGAAAATTCCGGTGGATGGTCTGGCGCCTGTAGAAGAAATTGAACTGTCGGACGTTCTCAGCCTGGCGTTTTATGGCTTTGACGGAGAGGGCCGGGCTGAAATCAGACTGGACCAGGAAAAACTGACGGAAATCCTGGCTGCTGCCTTTGAAAAGGACCAGCGCGGTGCCTATGGAAAGCTGACAGAGAAAAGCGACCTGCAGGCGGAAGCCGCAAGCGCCGCGGAAAGCATCCGTGATTTCTGGCGCAGAAATTTCAGCAGAGAGCTGGATATCGTAGAAGGGATGCATACAGGCGACACAGTTACCTGCCGGTCCGAAGCGTACACGGATGACCAGAGTAAGGATGGCCAGAGCAAAGAAGGCGCCTATTACAGTTCCTGCGGTATTTTCCTGAAGAACGGATCCGCAACAGTGGAAGCCGCGGGTCTGGTGCCTACCCCTGAGATAGATCTGTCTTCCTATATTCATGCGGATTTTTCCGGGTATGAGGGTTATGGAAGTGTAACGCCTTCCCTGGATAAAGAGAAACTGGCTGCGGATCTTGCTGTTCTGCTGAAGGAACTGGGCCGCGGAGCGTATTCCGCAGCAGATGAAGGGACGGATTTTGACGAACAGGCTTCCGAAACAGCGGATGAGCTGGGGTATTATTTCCGCCGTACCTTTACGTTTGTCCTGCCTGAAAAACTGTCTCCTTCCAACGGAGATAAAGTGGTTATTCAGGCGGCTTATTCGAATAAAGAACAGGAAGAGCCGGTTTATGTCTCCAATATCGGTATGTACCTGAAAGCCGGTGCGGCAGAAGTGGAAGTGTCCGGACTGAAAGCAGCCGCAGAACTTGACGTTTCGCAGTTCGTGACCCTTACTGCTTCCGGGTTTGACGGTTTCGGAACGGCAGTTCCGGCGCTGGACAGCGAGGCACTGAAGCAGGCGGCGGCAAAGATGATCCTGGAACTGGATACAGATAACAGCCAGAACCTGGGTACCGTAGAAAACGCTGCTGATCAGCTGTGGAACATTTCCCGCTATGTGGGACTGGATACTTCCAGGATTCCCGGACTTCTGAACGGATCAGAGGTAACTGTTCCGGCAACGGTTTCAGAGGATGCGGCCGTTCTGGCACAGAGGTACGGCCTGGTGCTGAAGGGCGGAGAATACAGTACCGAGATCTCCGGCCTCTGCCCGGTGCTTACTGTACAGCTTGCGGATTACTATCTTCCTTCGTATGAAGGCTATGAGACCGTGGGTACTGCGTCCTGGGGCTTTGACGAAGAAAAACTTTCGGCTGACCTTCTGGCAATGCTGCAGGAAACAGGCCGTGGAGCCCGCGGCCTGGCTGAAGGAGACGCGAACCTGGAGGAAGAAGCCGGGAGCCTGGTGTACGATATAGTAGATAATGCTGCGTATTATTACGGTTCTTTTGAAGCGGACAAGAGTGAGTCCCTGAGCAGCGGCGATGAAATTCAGGCAGTTTTCACACTGGAAACAGACGAAGAGCAGAAAGCGGATATTCAGAAGTATCTGACTGCCCGCAGTGAGGATAAAACCGCGTCCGAACGGCTGCAGGAAGACGCATATTATTATATGGAAAATGACGGTGTGCTGCTGGAAGGTTTCCGCGAGACGGTGACCGTATCCGGGCTGACCGCACTGAAACCCCTGGATCTGGCAGATACCATTTCTGTAGAGTTTCAGGGAATTCTTCCGAACCTGACGGCAGTGAAAACGCTTGCGGACAGCGAGGCAGACTATGTTTACGCCACGGATCTTAGGGATCTGGAGGGGTCAGAAGCTTTCTACGGGGAAAACGGAAGCGTTTACCGCGGAACCGTTGCCTATGACGACCTGGAAATGCGGAATCTGGGATATGAAGTGACCAACGCTGCGTTTGAGGCAGAAGTGACGGGCATGGACACCTGGCTCTTTACACTGGAGAGCGCCGGGGACGAACAGCTGGCAGAGATGGAAGAAGCCGGTCTGAAACGGGCAGAAAATACTCTTTACAATCAGGCCTCTGATCTGAACAACTACATCGAAGAGGGTACGCACTGGATCGAATGGGATCAGATCCGTACCGGGCTGATCGGGCTGGATAAAGCAGAACGGAACGGAGAGGACTGGTCCGGCAATACGGTTTACCTGACATATAAGGCCGCGGTTCCGGTACGGCATGCGGATCAGTCTGTGGTTGAAAAGGACGCTTACTATCTCACCTGGGTCAGGAATGTACGCCTGACTCCGGAAGGGAAGCTGGATGTCAGCGATATTCCTGCCGAAGGAGAAGCGGTGGAAGCTCTGGAAGAAGGAACAGGCTGGTGGGACGTCAAGTCCGAGGGACGGCTGCTGTACTCCCTGGAAGAAGCGGAGCAGCTGATCCTGGATGACATCGCCTACCAGTATGGAGATGAGGCGGAAACGGTTTCATTTGAAGCGGAAGACGCCATGACCATTTCCACAGAGGAGCGGGGAGCTGAGAAAATCACAGGGGATCCGGCAGAGATGGTCCGGGCGGCGGAGATTCCGGCGGAGCTTAAGGCTGCGGCGGCTGCAGCCCTGACAGTGGACGGACATGCATATGTTCTGGTAGATACGATAAACGGCGGATATCTCACCTGGCAGCAGGCGAAGGAATTCTGTGAAGCAGCCGGGGCTCACCTGGCGGTGATCACTACACCGAAGGAACAGAAAGCACTGCAGGGTCTGCTGCGTACTGAACGGGATACTTCAGCCGATGCCTGGTGGATCGGCGCGACGGATGAGGCTTTCGAGGGCAGCTTCCAGTGGATAACCGGAGAGGAATTTGCCTACAGCAGCTGGAGAAGCGGACAGCCGGACAACTATACCGATAATGACGAAAATGGAGAGAATTATCTTTCCATTTACAGCAGCGGAGAATGGAATGATTTTCCGAATAAGAATGAGAACACAGGCTTTATCGCGGAAGTGGAGCCGGAAGACAAGAGAGGGGATTCCGGAACACAGATCCTGTCAGAGCTGACGCCGGACCGGATTTCGTCCTTCCAGGTCCGGGATGAGATCCGGGATCCTTATGGAAATCTGTGGTTTGAAGCCATGGACTTCTACACGCCCGACCGTGCGGTCGCCGAATATTCTCTGCGCGGGGAATGGAATACATTTACCGGTGTGCTCAGCACCTGGGATGACGCAGGCAGTGAGGATGAAATGATCCTGAAGATCTGGGGGGATGACAGGCTGCTGTTTGCGGTTGGCGGTTACAGCCGTTCGGATGCTCCTCTGCCCTTCAGCCTGGATGTTTCCGGTGTGCACACACTTTACATTCAGAGCAGAAGCTATAATGCCGGAGGAGGCGCGCATCTGTTCCTGAATGATGCGAAGCTGTGGAAGACTGCCGCGGAGGAAGCACCGGATGATGCCGGCGCTGCAGACGGAGCAGAGGCAGGCACGAAAACGCTGCTGACCCGTCTTCCGATTGTGGATGCTGTTGAATGGGAAAACAAAGACGGCCAGGGCCTGGTATGGGATATCTACGGGAATCATTACCGTGACGCGTCCGTGCTCTGGGCGAACCGGGGAGCCAGCCTGTCTGCAGCCCTGAACCGGGAATATAAGACGTTTTCCGGCATGGTAACTTTGGGCAGCCTCCCCTATGCGGCAGACGGCTGGGCATCCCTGACTATTCTCGGTGACGGGAAGGAACTGTGGAACTCCGGGAAACTTACCTGGAAAGAAGGACCGGTCGTTATTGACGGACTGGACGTTTCCGGAGTCAGGCTGCTGCAGTTTGTCGCGGAAACGGATCCGGAAAACAGCAGCGAGACGCATGTGATCCTCTGCCAGACCGGATTTACGGCGGATAAAGAGCCCGGAGAAGAACCGGCTGCCGACGGGACATATGTATTTGCAGCGCCTGCCCAGGCAGAGAGAAATGCTGCCGCGATTCTGGAATACGGTCCATTCCGGTATTACCGGTTTGACCAGCCCATGGCTTATGCCATGGCGGCCATGCTCTGCCAGTCTATGGGCGGGACACTGGCAGTACCGAAAACGACGGAAGAAAACATGGCAGTGCAGGAACTGATCCGGACCGGCTGTTTTGAGCAGTACTGGATCGGCGCATCCCGCAAGGGAGAGGGCTTTGTCTGGGCGGATGGTACACCCATGGGCGAAGCACAGAACTGGTCCGGCGGCCAGCCGGATAACTATAACGGAGCAGAATCCTGTGTTTCCATGTACAGAAGTAACGGGACCTGGAATGACTGGACTGCAGACAGCACCACCGGTTTTGTGCTGCAGATCCGGGCGGAAGCAGCAGGCGCTCAGGCGGGAACCCGCCTTTCTGCCCTGGAATGGATAGAGGCAGAGTCCGTGAATATTGCTCCCGGACTTCGGGACGGGATTTATGATCCCGGCGCTGTCTGGCTGGATGCTTCCCGGGCGGGAATGGTCACTTATAACCTTGAAGGAAAATACGGCAGGCTGACCGGTATATATGGAGTACAGGATGGAACCGGAGTTAATGCTTCCGCGACCCTGGCGATTTTCGGAGACGGGACGTTGCTGTACTCTGCAGAAGGACTCCGTGCCGCCAGTGAAGATACCGGATTTACGGTAGATATCTCCGGAGTGCATTACCTGTCTATAAAGACTGCGAACTTCGGACGGGACGAATGGATCGGCCTGTACCTGGGGAACCTGAAGCTGGAAGCGGGCGGAAGTACGTCCGGGAAACAGACCGGTGAGGCGGATGAAAGTACGGAGAGCCAAGAAGGAACGGCAGCCGGAGTTTTGGACGGGGCCGGCGGGGAAGGTCCGGCAGAAAACGTGAAAGAGGAGACGCCCGGCTCTGCCATGGATCTTCTGGCAGTTATGCTGGCCAAAGCTTCCGAAGAGATTCAGGCAACAAAACGGCCTTTGCGTTTCTATGAGCTTACTGCCGTGGATTCCCGCAGCATCAGTTCTGACCGCCGCCTGGCCAGAGGCAGTTTTGGAGATCTCCATGATGGCTGCATGAGGCTCAATGCCGGAGATGAAGGAAGTGTTCTTTTCAACCTGGGCGGAAACCAGACGAGCATCCATCTGACTATTGCCAGCGGCCTGAATACACGAACCGACCAGAAAGCAGAGATCATCTTTTCTCTGGACGGGGAAACCGTTCTGACCGTGAAGGATTTTGACCGTTTCAGCGAAAACATCCCGCTGGAGCTTGACGTAACGGGCAAAACAACGTTACAGATCACTGTAACAGAGGAAAACGAGGGAGAGAACTGGATCAACTTTACGGATGAACAGATCCGGTAATCTGCGGAAAACTCAAAGGCCCTGAACCTGCTGCAGGAACGGCGCCGCTGCTGCGCTGTCACAACGGTTCAGGGTCTTCTGAGGTACCTGTTTATTCTTAATGCACACGGAGTTATTTATTTTTATGGACAAAACAGACATCAAAACGATCGAGGACCTCTCGCTGAATGCCTGGCCTTCCCACCAGATGCAGCT
>CACZQT010000331.1 GCA_902783295.1 uncultured Lachnospiraceae bacterium | reverse complement strand
CCTTGGAGATTCCGTTCAGTACAAGATCTTTCATCGCCTCACCGCCTTTCTGTACAGAGCCTGGAGCAGCCGTACAAACAGTTTTTCACCTGCAACGCTCAGCAGAATGATAATTACTGTCCAGCTCAGCAGGTCGGCGTTCTGAAAGTAGATTTTGGCATCATACAGTTTCTGGCCGATAGACCCGTTGATCACACCGATTACTTCCGCTGCCACGCCCGCTTTCCAGGACATGCCGATCGCTACGCTGCACGCAGACGTCAGAAAAGGCATGATTCCGGGCAGCTGCACATAGAACAGTTTTCTTATGCCGCGTACCTTATAGATCTCAGCCATTTCAAGCATCTGAGGATCCGTACTGCGGATTCCCTGCAGCACATTCGAATAGATGACCGGGAAGGCAATCAGAAATGCGATGAAGACCGTCATCTGGGTGTAGGAGAACCAGATCAGGCACAGGATAATAAAGGACGCGATGGGAACCGTTTTGATGGTAACCACGTAAGGCCACAGAAGGATTTCCAGCGTCCTGAAACGCCCGGCCAGAAGAGCCAGGCCGATGCCGACCAGAAATGCCAGAAGAAAGCCTCCGAAGATTCTGCACACTGAAAAAAGCAAAGTGGAGAGAAAATCCCTTTCTCTCCAGATTGTGCTGAGTCTTATCAGTACTTTGAGGGGCGACGCCAGCAGCATATCCATTCCGATGATCATGGAAACTGCCTGCCATAAGGCAAGAGCCACCAGTACCGCCCCTGTTTTTTTCAAAAATTCTTTATTCATAGATCAGGAAGAAGTCGTCTCCCGGAAGTTCTCCGCCCACGGCCTTCGGATTCTGGGCAAAGAGTACGTCGAAGTATCCGTTCACCATCTGTTTCATATCTTCTCCGGTGATGCAGACGATGTTGCAGTACGGAATTGCTTTTTCGGCGATGGGAGCCTTGACAATATCATATTTTTCGATCAGCTGTGCCGCATCGGCAGGAGACTCGTTCACATAAACGGTAGAAGCTTCGTATTCCTCCAGGAACGCCTTTACAGCTTCCGGATTCTCTTCCGCGAAAGCCTTGCGGATGATCAGGCCTGCCGTTACGAACTGGCTGCCGTTATCCAGAGCATTCCATTCCGCGGTCAGATCCAGAGCAATCCGGAGATTTTCCAGCTGGCCGGAGGCAACGGTTACGAAAGGCTGAGGCAGCATGGCGACGCAGGATTCCTCGGTTGCCATCTGTGCTACTGCTTCCGTGGGTTCGCTTTTCCAGTCCATCGTGACGTCGGTATTGATATCCATACCGTGCTGCGCAAGGAGATAGGTCAGCGCATATTCCGGAGTGGAGCCTTTGCCGGTGGAATAAATGGTCTTACCCTTCAGATCTTCGATGGTCTGAACGGTTTCTCCGCCTTTTTCCACAATGTAGATAACGCCGAGAGTGTTGACGGCAGCCATCTGTACGGCACCTTCGGAATTCTTGTACAGGATTGCGCCAAGGTTGGCCGGAACTGCCAGAACATCCAGTTCACCCTTCAGAATGAGGGGAGTCAGCTCATCGGCCGAACCCGCCATCGTGAAATCATAGGCATTCGCCGTCAGGCCATTTTCAGCGTCATCCAGCAGCTTCACCATGCCCATGGAAGTCGGGCCTTTCAGACCGCCGAGGCGGATGGTCGTTTTTTCACCTTCTGCACTTGCATACACACACTGGCTCAGTGCCAGTACCAGCACTGCCATCATGCAAAGAATTTTTTTCATAACAATAAACCCCCTGTCATATTCCGGCTTTTGGCCGGTTTCCCCATCATAACAGAAGGTACGCTGCGATTCCGTTCCCGTTGCAACGGAATTCGCAGAAAGTGCTTTTCTCTGCACTCACAGCAGAATGGATCTGAAATCTCTTTCCCTGCTCTGACAGCGGGATTATTTGAAAGAGCTTTTATCCTGCTTCAGGATCCGGACCTCATTTTTCCAGTAATCGATGAGTCCGTCTTCCTTCATTTTCGCAAGTTCACGGGACAGGGAACTCCGGTTGGTCCCGATATACGCCGCGGTATCTTCCCGGTTCATCGGAAGTGTGATGATGCTGCTTCCCTGGGATGCAGCCATTTCCGTAAAATACGCTGTCAGTTTGCCGCGCAGGCTGAGCTTCGAGAGTACCTGGATCCGGTTGTTCATGGACAGCGTTTTTGTGGCAAGGACAGCCGTAAAGCGGCGCAGAATTTCCGGATGGAATGAGTCTGAACCGGAGAACAGGCCTTCAATAGAGAGCCACAGCAGCTCCGAGTCTTCCGAGGCAAAGATGTAGACCGGGGACTCCCTGGTCTGCAGAAAACAATGAGATTCCCCGAAAGAGCTTCCCGGCGCCACCTCAGCCATGATCATCCGGTTGCCCTCAATATCGTCTACGCAGACCCGCACGGCACCGCTCAGAACAATTCCGAATTTCCGGAAAGTGACGCCCAGGGACTGAAGCATTTCACCCCGCTTGCAGCATGCCTTATCCGCTTTCAGGAGCTTCAGCTGCAGTTCCAGTTCGTCCGGGCTCAGTCCGCTGAAAAGAGGGTTGGTCAGCAATATGGATTTGTCTTGATCTGTCAAGCCGGGGCAGAGAGCAGTCTTTTTCATGTCTTCACCGATTCCTTTCCTGTTGCATCCATCATAAGACCACTTAGAGCACAATGCAAGAATGAATCATGCGTCTTGCTTTCAATCCTGACAGGCTTACCGGATAAGCGGTGCGTCCTCGATATTGTCTCACCGCAGGACGGTGTCGGAGGGGCTGCCGGGTTCTAGCCGCCTCATCTTGGCTTCTCGGGCGTCGCTCGATATT
>CACZQT010000330.1 GCA_902783295.1 uncultured Lachnospiraceae bacterium | reverse complement strand
GACAATGGAGGCCGCCGCGAAAAGAACCGCATATGCCATGCGCGGCCATTCCAGTGCCTCGCTGAATACGATATGCCGCACATTGACGATCACACCGTACAGGGGGTTCAGGGTCAGCACCCAGTAGTAGCCGCTCTTCAGCAGCCGGTCCGGGTAGTAGAAAATAGCGCAGGTATACATTACAATCATCAGAAGAACGTCCCAAAGGTACTCCATATCACGGAAATACACTGCCACCGTAGCCAGGATCATACCCACTCCAAAAGTCATGGCCAGCAGCACAAGCAGCGGGAAGATGATTCCAAGCCACCGGAGATTCGGATAATTGCCGGTAAAGATTCCCAGAAGAACCAGAACGATCAGGGACAATACGAAAATAATGAAATTGAACAGTACTGTAGACAGGGGATAGAGATATTTCGGCACATAGACTTTCTTGATCATGCCGGCATTTCCCCGGATGGAGCGCAGCGCTCCTTTGGTTCCCTGTGAGAAGAAGGAGTAGAGAAGTCTGCCGGAAAGAATATACAGAGGAAAGGACCGGTCCTTCCTGCCGAACAAGGTGCCGAAAACCACCGTAAGCACAATCGTGGTAAGCACCGGTTCCAGCAGAGACCAGATGATTCCCAGATAGGAACGACGATATTTCAGGGTAATCCCCTTTTTTACAAGTTCGTAAAGGAGATAGCGGTATCTCCAGAAATTTTTAAAATACGATCTGATCAAACTCCGGCCGCCCTTTCTGATTCGAATCTTCCGCACAGCACCTGTGCGGTTGGTGCCTGTATCGTGGGGCAATTATATCGTACCTGCCGTTTTTTTGCAACCGTAAAGCCGGAACCGTACCATAGCTTCCCGTCCCTGCGCTCTTGATGCAGACATCTGCCTGTGGTATAATAAAAAAGTATGCTTGCGCACTCTTCGCGTGCGAACGGAAGCACGAAGCGCTCTTCCTTTCCGCGGACTGCGCGATGCCGCCTCTGCCAATTGTTCTTATGAACCACTGTACGGGAGGATTTCATCATGCCTCAATCCGATGAACGGAACCTGACCCTGCTCACAGACCTTTACGAGCTGACCATGATGCAGGGCTATTTCGAGAACGGCTCCGACGAGCTGGTCGTCTTCGACGCCTTTTACCGCAGCAACCCCAGCGGCAGCGGCTACGCCATCTGCTGCGGCCTGGAGCAGGTTATTGAATATGTGAAAAACCTGCATTTTTCCGAGGGAGATCTTTCCTATCTGCGTTCCCTCGGCATCTTCCGGGAACCGTTCCTGGAATATCTGAAAGATTTCCGCTTTACCGGAGACATCTACGCCATCCCGGAAGGAACGGTTATCTTTCCCAATGAACCTCTGGTCAAGGTGATCGCCCCCATCATGCAGGCACAGCTGCTGGAACCGGCTCTGCTCAACATCATTAATCATCAGTCTCTGATCGCAACGAAAGCCAGCCGTGTCTGCCATGCAGCAAAAGGGGACGGCATCATGGAATTCGGACTCCGCCGGGCGCAGGGGCCGGATGCGGGCATCTACGGGGCCCGGGCAGCCGTCATCGGCGGCTGTATAGGAACCAGCAACGTCCTGGCAGGGCAGATGTTCGGGATTCCCGTCAAAGGCACCCATGCCCACAGCTGGATCATGAGTTTTCCGGATGAGCTTACGGCTTTCCGGACCTATGCGAAGCTTTACCCCTCCGCCTGCATTCTTCTGGCGGATACCTACGATACTCTGGGAAGCGGTGTTCCCAATGCCATCCGGGTCTTTACGGAAATGCGGGAGGCAGGCATCCCCCTGACCTTCTACGGTATCCGGCTGGATTCCGGTGACCTGGCCTATCTGTCCAAGCAGGCCAGGAAGATGCTGGATGATGCCGGTTTCCCGGACGCTGTCATCTCCGCCTCCTGCGATCTGGATGAATATCTGATCATGAGCCTGAAAAACCAGGGCGCTGAAATTACATCCTGGGGTGTCGGCACCAACCTGATCACCAGCAAGGACTGCCCGGCTTTTGGCGGTGTGTACAAGCTGGCCGCCATTTTCGACAGAACAGCCGGAGGCTTCATTCCGAAAATCAAGAGATCGGAGAACCCCGAAAAGATCACCAACCCGGGGAACAAAATCATCTACCGGATTTACGACAGGGAAAGCAGCAAGCTGATCGGCGACCTTCTTGCCCTGGATGGCGAAGTTTTTACGGAAGACCATAACCTGATGATCTTCGATCCTGTCCACACCTGGAAGAAAACGTATCTGAAAGCCGGCACCTTTACCCTGCGCCAGCTTCTGGTACCGGTATTCCGGGATGGCGAATGTATCTACCAGAGTCCCTCCGTCATGGAAATCCGCGAAATCTGTGCGCATGAACTGGATACGCTCTGGGAAGAAACAAGGCGTTTTGCCAATCCCCACAAGGTCTACATAGACCTGTCCCGGAAACTGTATGATATGAAGTACCGGCTTCTGGACAGCCTGAACACCAGCATCGAAGGCGGGGCCGCTACTACCCAGTCGTAGGAGGTATTTTCATGAGAACCATCCTGGCTTTTCTTTTCCTTTTGCTGTACCTGACAGTCTTCAGCCTTCCGGCCTGGCTCATCATCCGGATTATCCGGCTGTCCTCGCCGGACAAGGCGGACCGGGCGGCACTCGCCTGTGTCCGGAACGGTTTTAAAGTCCTGGCCTGGCTGTCAGGCGTGCATCTGGAAGTCAAAGGAGAGGAGCTGATTCCTTCAGACCGGGCGGTCCTCTTTGTCAGCAACCACCGCAGCTATTTTGATATCGTACTCGGCTACTCCCTGATGCGGCATCTGACCGGTTTTGTAGCCAAAAAGCAGGTTCTGAAGGTTCCCTCCCTGCGTGTCTGGATGCGGATGGTTTACTGCCAGTCACTGGACCGTGAAAATCTGCGGGAAGGGATGAATACCATCAAAGCCTGCGCGGAACTGATCAAGGAAAAGCAGATATCCATCTGGATCTGTCCCGAAGGCACCCGGAACCATGAGCCGGAAATGCTCCCCTTTAAAGAAGGAAGCTTCAAGATTGCCGAACTGGCCGGCTGTCCGGTCGTGCCGGTCGCCATGACCCATACGGATGATATCTTTGAGAATCATTTTCCCTGGATTCACAGCACGAACGTCACCGTGGAATTCGGGGCTCCCCTGGAAACCGCCGGTCTTGACCGGGCCGGCAGGAAAGCCCTTCCCGGGCAGGTACGTTCGGAGATCGAGGGCATGTACGAACGGAATTCCGGTACCTTGATGAATAAATAACACAGATTTCAGAATCGCAAGAAAAATAAACCGTCGCGGCAGAGAGACCATCCTTATGCCCGGCACAGAACGAAAACAGGAAGGCGGAACGCCTTCCTGTTTTCGTTCTTATGACGAGATTATCTCCTCACGGATTTTTTCAGTTTTTCTCATTTTCTTCCGGTTTCTCAGCGGGTTTGTCCTCTGCACCGGGCTGCGGCAGCTTCTCTCCCACCGGAACATAATTCATTTCCGGAGCAGGCACAGGTCCCGCCGACGGCAGCCGGTCATAGTATTTCGTCCACTTCCTCAGCCATTTCCAGACCGAAGGATCATCCAGGTAATTCTTCGCAGCTCTCCACTTCCAGTTCTTTCCCACGGTGGAAGGCTCGTTCATGCGCGCGGAACCGTCCAGACGCAGAACGTCCTGCATTGTCAGAATGCAGGTCTCGCAGACGCTCTCCAGAGCGGCGCGCATCATCATTTCTTCCGGCGTCTCCCCTTCTTTCCGGTGCAGCCTTTCCTCTGTTTCCTGTCTCTCCTTACGGGGAATGGAATCCCACCAGCCCCGGATGGTATGGTTGTCGTGAGTACCGGTATAGATCACAGCTTTGGTTACATGATGATGCGGCAGATACGCATTGGTCTCATTGCTTCCAAAAGCAAACTGCAGGACCTTCATCCCGGGATAGCCGGCCTCCGCCAGGAGCTGCAGCACCGAAGGGGTAAGGTAGCCCAGGTCTTCAGCAATCAGCGGCAGGCTTCCAAGCTGGTACTGGATCGCCCGGAAGAAATCCATACCGGGTCCCTGTCTCCAATAGCCTTTCTTCGCATCTTTATCCCCGTAGGGAATGCAGTAATAGGAATCGAAGCCTCGGAAATGGTCAATTCGAAGCTCATCGTAGGTCTGAAGGCAGCGGCGAAGCCGTTCAATCCACCAGCCGTAGCCATCCTTCTGCAGCACATCCCAGCGGTACACTGGATTGCCCCAGAGCTGGCCGTCAGCCGAGAAAGCATCCGGCGGGCATCCAGCCACTTCCACCGGCGTTCCTTCTTCATCCAGTGCGAAATACCAGGGATTCGCCCATACATCCGCGCTGTCCGCCGCTACGTAGATAGGGATATCCCCGATGATGGTAATCCCTTTCTCATGAGCATAGGCTTTCACTTTTTCCCACTGGCGGAAGAAGAAATACTGCACCATCTTCCAGAAAAACATCTCCATGCCAAGCCGGGCCTTCGCTTCTTCCATAGCCTTCGGCTCCCGCAGGCGCAGGTTCTTATCCCACTTATCCCAGGAAACGCCTCCGTTTTCATCTTTAATCGCCATAAACAGGGCGTAATCTTCCAGCCACTGCCCCTCTTCCCAGCAGAAAGCATCGTAATCCGCCGGAATATTCTCCTGAAACCTTTCGAAAGCCTTCCGCAGCAGAGGGTAACGCTTCACATACATCCCTGCGAAATCCACATTCTCCGGGTCATCCCCCCAGGAAACGGCTTCTACTTCTTTCTTCGTCAGATAGCCTTCCTTCACCAGCTGGTCCGGATCCACCATATACGGATTTCCGGCGTAGGTAGAGCACGACTGGTACGGAGAATCCCCGTATCCCGTCTGTCCCAGCGGCAGAATCTGCCAGCAGGACTGCCCGGCTTTATGCAGGAAATCCACAAACCGATAAGCTTCCTTTCCCAGCGTCCCGATTCCGTACGGTGACGGAAGCGAGGTAATATGCATCAGTATTCCGCTTCTTCTCATTTTCCTCCCTCTGCTGCCTGCGATTCAGGCATTAAAAGAAAACAGACGCATGGCTCCATGCTTCGCATTCCCGCCATGCTAAAACATTCGTATTTCGCTCGTTTTCCTTCGGAAAACGGCTTCATACTCATG
>CACZQT010000329.1 GCA_902783295.1 uncultured Lachnospiraceae bacterium | reverse complement strand
CGCAGTGAGCGAGGCAAAGTTCGAATACGGCACCATCGACGTATTCGATATGGGCGTGATCGATATCTCCAGGCGTCTGTACAAAAAGGATAAGAGCAGACTGGCGGAAACCCTTTCTCCGGATGAGCTGGAAAAAGCCTATCACGAGAGCCAGAAGATGTGCGGCGAATGTGCCTTCCAGTATGTAAAGAAAGTGATTGAGCTGGCCATGGCCGGCGAAGTGGACGCCACCGTGACCAATGCCCTGAACAAGGACTACATCAACCTGGCCGGGCATCACTATTCCGGACATACCGAAATCTATGCGGACTATACACATACCTCCAAATATACGATGATGCTGGCCCACGAGAACCTGCGCGTAGTTCATGTTTCCACACATGTTTCCCTGCGGGAAGCCTGCGACCGGGTGAAAAAAGAAAGGGTTCTTGACTGCATCCGCATCGCGAACGAAGGCTGCAAAGCCCTGGGCATCGCCGTGCCGAAGATTGGTGTGGCCGGCCTGAATCCTCATTGCGGGGAGAACGGCATGTTCGGAAGAGAAGAAATCGAAGAGATCCAGCCTGCCATCGACCAGGCCATGGCGGAAGGTATCTGTATTCCGGAGAAGGCGCCGACACCGCCGGATACCGTCTTTTCAAAGGCACTGGGCGGCTGGTACGACATTGTGGTGGTGATGTACCACGACCAGGGGCACATTCCGCTGAAGGTAAAAGGCTTTGTCTACAATCACGAACTGAAAAAGTGGGATGCCGTGGCCGGAGTGAACGTAACGCTGGGCCTGCCCATTATCCGCGCTTCCGTGGATCACGGAACGGGCGAGGGACATGCCGGGGATGGCAGCGCCAACGAACTGAGCCTGATCAACGCGATGGATTACGCCATCCGGATGGCCAATGCCAAGGCAGGAAATCCGGTCGCCTAGGGTTCTTTCCGACAGGAAGCGGGGGTGAAATTTGTATGGAAATGCTGGTACTGGCGGACGATTTCACCGGTGCGCTGGACACGGGGATACAGTTCGCTAAATTCGGTGCCAGGACAAAGGTGATCGCCGATCCGGATTACGATCCTGCAGCGGCAGAGACAGATGACGTGCAGGTCCTGGTAATCGATACGGAAACAAGGCACCAGACGGGGAAAGAAGCCGGCCAGGTGGTTTCCGCCATAGTCCGGCGGGCCAGGGCAGCCGGGATCTCCCTGTTTTACAAGAAAACCGATTCTGCTCTGCGGGGCAATGCCGGAGCAGAGATGGAAGCTCTGCTGCAGGCATCCGGGGGAGAGCGGATTCACTTCTTCCCGGCCTTTCCTGCCATGAAGAGAACCGTGGAAAACGGAATTCTCTACATTGACGGGATACCGGTCGCAGAAAGCGTATTCGGCAGGGATCCCTTTGACCCGGTCCGCTGTTCCGACGTGCGGGATATCCTTGCACTGCAGACAGAAACACCTGTAACGGTGGCGGATGATATCCTGAAAGACGGCAGAGGAATCCTTGTTTACAATACCCGCACCACAGATGAAATGTGCGGAATGGTTTCCCGGCTGAGGCCGGACGGTGAGATCATGCTGCTTGCCGGCTGCGCCGGCCTGGCGGACTGTCTGGGCAGGGAACTGAAGTCCTGCGACAGTGCGGTGCTGAAGAAATACGGCCTGGGTGAAAACGGTCTTCTTGTCATCAGCGGCAGCGTGAATGCCGTGACGAAGAAACAGCTGGAAGCCGCACGGAAAGCAGGCTTCAGCAGCATCCACCTGAATAACAGCCAGAAGCTCTCCGGCTGGGTGCATACCTCTGAAGGAAAGCAGGCAGCAGAAGACTGGCAGCGTGAAATCGGGAAGCGGAAACACTTTCTGATCGATACCAATGACAGCCCGGAAGAGGAAAGCGCCATGGACTGGGGCGCCTCACACGGCATGGATGTGCTGCAGGTGGGGAACGCCATCGCAGAAACCCTGGCCTGCCTGGTACACAGTTTTCTGGACGCGGGAACGAAACAGCTTTTTCTGCTGACCGGCGGAGATGTGCTCTTCCACTCCATGCGGGAAATGGGGATTCGTGAACTGACGCCTCTGGCCGAGGTACAGCCCGGAGTCATCCTTGCAGAGTTCATCCGCAATGGCAGCCCGTACCGGATCCTGACTAAATCCGGCGGATTTGGAGCGGAAGATGTCCTGATCCGTCTGGCCGAACAGACAGAAAGGAAAGGAGCAGAATGAAAAAAGTGGAGATCAAGGGGATCATACCGCCCATCGTGACCCCCATGTATGAAGACGAAAGCATCAATACCGAGGAACTTCGCCGTCAGGTCGACAGGCAGATCGAAAACGGAGCACATGCCCTGTTCTGCTTCGGTACCAACGGGGAAGGATTTATCCTGAACGGCGCAGAGAAAAAGCTGATCCTGGAAACCGTAGTGGACCAGACAGCCGGGCGGGTTCCGGTCTATGCCGGCACAGGATGCATTTCCACAAAGGAAACCATCGAGCAGAGCAAGATGGCGGAAGCTGCCGGGGCAGATGTGCTCAGCATCATTACCCCTTCCTTCGCGAAAGCCAGCCAGGCAGAACTGTATACCCATTACGAAGCAGTTGCAAAAGCAGTGGATATGCCGATCGTCCTTTACAATATCCCGGCCAGAACCGGGAACGCCCTGGAGCCGGAAACGGTTGCCCGTCTTGCTGAAATCGACAATATTGTCGGCGCGAAGGATTCTTCCGGCAATTTTGACAACCTGAAAGCTTATATCGAACGGACGAAGGACAAGGATTTTGCCATTCTGGCCGGGAATGACGGCAGCATCCTGGGCTGCCTGAAGGCAGGAGGTGCCGGCGGCATCGCGGGCCGCGCAAACGTTTACCCCCATACCATGGCCGAAATCTACAACTGCTTCGCGGCAGGCGACCTGGAAAAGGCGCAGTACTGGCAGGACAGCGTACTCTCTCTGGGAGACGTGCTGAAGCTGGGAAATCCCAATACCATCATTAAAATTGCCACTAATCTGGTCGGATATCCGGTCGGACCCTGCCGGGCTCCCTTCAACCAGATTTCCGAAGAAGGCCTTGCAGCCCTGAAGAAAGTGCTGGAAGAAAACCGCCAAAAAGGTTTGAAATAAGAATCTGTTTCAAAATAATACAAAAATGCCAGTACAAAAGATTGCCGCCCGTCATTGATTTGTTATAATTAGGGTGCATCGGTTAACAATGATTTCAAAATGAAACATTCCACAAACTCAAGCCAAGGAAAGTTTCATTTTAGAAAAAAAGGAGGACACTATGAAGAAAAGCTTTTGGAAAAAGATGGCTGCAGCTGTCATGACAGCTGCCATGCTCGCCTGCAGCATGCCCGCAGCAGCCGAAGAGCTGCCGGACGTGAGCAAAGTGGAACTGAATTTCTGGTCTGATGCCGTAGGTTCCGGTACCTACAACATGATCGTGGAAATGAGCAAGGTTCTGGAAAACAACGGCTTCGGCACTGTCAATGTTGACCCCTCTTATCCGGGCGGCATGGGTGCTCCCTACATCTTCAAGGCCAACAACGTGGACCTGTCCTTTGCGAACGCCGCTCCGGCCAAATGGGCTATGGAAACCGGCACACTCGGCAATCCGCCTACAGACGGCTATGCTGCTGTTATCGGCGGCCTGACCCAGGTCTGCTATGTAAACTGCATCTCCAACAATTTCCTGAAGAAATACAACGTATCTTCCCTGGAAGAAGTCTTTGAGCAGAAGCTGCCCCTTCGGATCGGCTGCTCTGCCAAGGGTTCCATGGATGCAGAAGGCGCTTACCGTATTCTGGAATACTTCGGTGTGACCGAAGAGGATCTGGAAAGCTGGGGCGGCTCCATTACCAACCAGGGCGGCGACCAGAACGCCGAAGCGCTGGCTGATGGACAGATCGATTTCTACATCGATCACACCTCTTCCGCTTCTTCCACCATGGCTCAGATCGCTTCCACCACGGATGTTACCTTCCTGCAGTGGAGTGATGAAATGTGCAAGTGGTTCCAGGATACCCTGGGCTTCGATATGATCACCATCCCCGCGAACTCCTTCAGCGGCCAGACCGAAGACCTGACCCTGCCGGGTTCTCCCGACTGCCTGTTCGCCAACGTCGAACTGGATGAGGATGTGGTCTACATGGTAACCAAGATCCTGAACGAGAACCGTGACGCTCTGGTAGAGCAGTTCGCTTCCTTCTCCGGCTGGGATCCCGCTACCTGCTGGCAGCCGGAAAAGATCGCCGGTCTGGAACTTCATCCCGGTGCTGCCAGGTACTACAAAGAAGCCGGTTTCATGGAATAATACCGGATTTCAGTAAACAGGAATAACTGAATTCATGCGGGCTGCCGTACAGGGAATTGCGATGTTCACAGCTTCCTGCGGCAGCCCGTTTTCCAAACGAAATGCCTCAATTCTGCAACAAGGAGGATGATACCGATGGCAGAGAAAAAGACCTCCGGGGCCGGCAGCCTGGACGAGCTTGCTCAGAAGCTGGCCAACGAGGAAGACGAAGATTCCAAAATTGCCAGAATGATCCGCTCCATGCCGAAATGGAGATTCTTTCTGCTGGCCGCTATTTCCGTATTCTGGCTTCTGTTCCAGCTGCGGATCAAACTAATCAAACCCTTTCAGCCCTGGTTCCAGCTGCCGCTGCACATGTGCCTTGCCCTGACAGTGGTTTTCCTGATGAATCCCCTGGCGGATAAATACAAAAAGAAATGGCTGTGGATCATCGACGGAGCGCTGCTGGTAATGACAGGCGTTGTGCTGCATTACTTTATTACTCATGCAGACTATCTGAACAACCGCCTTTACTCCGTGTCTCCTTTTACGCCTTATGAGGTGGTTGTGGCAGTATGCCTGATGGTCGCCATCCTGGAAGCAGTCCGCAGGGTCGTAAGCCTGGCGCTGTTCGGCGTGATTGTGTTTTTCATGGCCTATGCCTGGTTCGGCCAGTATGTCCCCGGCATCATGCATTTCCAGGGAATCAGCTTTGACCGGTTCTGCGAGACGCTGATGCTCGGTACAAACGGTATCTTCGGTTCCCCTCTGGGCACTTCCCTGAACACACTGTTCTATTTCCTGCTTTTCGGTTCCTTCTTCGCCAACTGCGGCGGCGGCGCCGTACTGATCGACGCAGGCCTGAAGCTCTCCAATAAAACAGTGGGCGGGCCGGCCAAGGCGGCGGTCATCTCCTCCGGCCTGATGGGGATGATTTCCGGGTCTGCCGTAGCCAATGTTTCCAGTACGGGCGTATTCACCATTCCGCTGATGAAAAAAGCGGGTTACGCCCCGGAAGAAGCCGGTGCGGTGGAATCCGTGGCTTCCACAGGCGGGCAGATCATGCCTCCCATCATGGGTGCCGGCGCCTTCATCATGGCGGAAATGATCGGTGTTCCTTATATCCAGATCGCGGCAGCTGCCCTGATCCCGGCCATCGCCTATTTCGGATCCGCCTATATCCTGGTGCATCTGATCGCCAGGAAGCACGGCATCGGCCGCGTAGGCGGTGTAGCGGAGCAGAGCAAGCCGGTGCTTCCGCGGATTTACCGGCTCCTGCCCATCGTGATACTGGTCGTTCTGATCATCCGGGGCACATCCATTCCCCGTTCGGCTCTGATCTGTACCGTGCTTTCCATCGCCATCAGCATGATTGCAAAGGAAACCCGGATGTCAGTGAAGAAATTTGTCTACACGCTGATGGACGGCATCCGTCAGGCAGCCAATATCGCCATCCCGACGGCAGCCTGCGGCATCATGATCGGTATCGTGGTCCGTTCCGGCATTGCGGTTAAAATCGCCAAGATGATTGACAAGACCGGCAACAATTCCCTGTTCCTGGCGCTGGTGATTGCGGCGATCGGCTGCATCCTGCTGGGCATGGCTCTTCCTACAGTGGCAGCCTACCTGATCGCCAATACGCTGTTTATCTCCGCGATCAACGGCCTGCTGCGCACCCAGATGCCGGAAGGAATCAATATTGCCCTGGTCGGCAATATGTTCCTGTTCTATTTCGGCGTAATCGCCCAGATCACTCCTCCCGTCTGTCTGGCTTCATATACAGCAGCGGGGATAGCCGGGGCAAACGCCTGGAAGACCGGCTGGAAGGCCTTCACCTTTGCCACAGTAGCTTTTATCGCCCCCTTCATGTTCGTATACCGGCCGGCGCTGATCCTGGAAGGCGCAACATCGGATATCGCTGTCTCAGCGGCGATGCTCTTCCTGGCTACTCTCTGCATTGCGGCAGCGGTATCTTCCTACATGTTTAAAGACCTGGCAAAATTTGAGCGGGTTGCCTTCCTCGTAGTGGCGCTGCTCTTCATCCTGCCATTCACCGTTACGGACATCGTCGGCATAGTGGCAGGCCTTGTCCTCCTGGTTTACTGCTTCGTTTCCGGCAGAGCCGGAAAGAAGGCAGAGCCCGCTGTCTGACAGACAACTGATAAAACGAATCATCCGGGCCGTCGGCGGCAGAACCGATGGCCCTTTCTTTGAGGAGACGGAAATGATTATTGACAGACTGTCGAATATTTGCCTGTATAAACCGGTCCTGACCGGCCTGGAAAACGGCCTGAAAGCTCTGGAAGCCCTGGGAACGGAACCCGCCGTGGGAAGATACGAATTTCCCGGAGGATTTTTCATGATTCAGGAGGGAGACACCAAAGCCCTTTCTGAAGGGAAATTCGAAGTACACCGGAAATACGTCGACGTGCAGATTGTCCTTGCAGGGGAGGAAACAGTGGGCTGGTCCCATATTTCCGAACTGGGGGCAGCGGAGCCCTATGACGAAGAGAAAGACAAGCAGATGATCGCCGGGGAAGCCACCCAGTGCAACCGGCTGACCGCAGGCATG
>CACZQT010000328.1 GCA_902783295.1 uncultured Lachnospiraceae bacterium | reverse complement strand
CATATGGAAGCCGTGGGCTACGATCTGTACTGCAAGCTCCTCGGGGAAGCCGTGCAGGAGGTCAAAGGAGAGAAGACAGAGCAGGAAGAGTTCGAGACGACCATCGAACTGAAACTGGATATCTACATTCCGGAGACTTATATCCGTCAGGAAACTGTACGGCTGGAGGTCTATAAACGGATTGCCATGGTAGCCAGCCAGGAGGAATACGAGGAGATGCAGGACGAACTGATCGACCGCTTCGGGGATATCCCCCGGCCGGTACAGTACCTGCTGCAGGTGTCTCTGCTGCGGTCCATGGCTCATGCCGCCTATATTACGGAAGTTTCCGGAAACTTCCGGGAACTGCTGTTCAGCATACTCCCGCAGGCGCCGGTGGATCCCACCCGTATTCAGCCGCTGTTCCGGAAATATCCGGGAGAACTGGCCGTGGTGCCCGGCGATGTGCCGGTCTTTAAATATACGGATAAACGCCGGCAAATCGGCGATACATCCCGGATGCTGGAGATGATCCGGATCCTGATTGAAGACATCCGCGGGCTGCTGCGGGGAGAGGAGGGGGCTCATGCCGAATGACTGCGGACAGATTGAGCTGTCCATCCGGAAGAAATTCCATAAACAGCTTTTTTCCCGCTTCGCGAAAGCCATCAATGAGTACGGGCTTTTGCAGCCGGGTGACCGGGTAGCCGTCTGCATTTCAGGCGGCAAGGACTCCATGCTGATGGCAAAGCTCTTCCAGGAACTGAAAAAGCATAACAAATTCCCGTTCGAGCTTGTTTTTCTGGTGATGGATCCCGGATACAATCCGGCGAACCGCCGGATGATTGAAAGCAACGCGGCTCTCATGGAGATTCCGGTAACGATTTTTCATTCAGATATCTTCGAAGCCGTTTACGGAATTCCGGAATCTCCCTGCTATCTCTGTGCGCGCATGCGCCGGGGACATCTGTACAACAAGGCAAGAGAGCTGGGCTGCAACAAAATCGCCCTGGGGCATCACTATGACGATGTTATAGAAACCATTCTCATGGGCATGCTGTACGGCGGCCAGGTGCAGACCATGATGCCCAAACTGCATTCCACGAATTTCCCGGGCATGGAGCTGATCCGTCCCATGTACCTGATCCGGGAAGAGGATATCAAACACTGGAGGGATTATAACGGCCTGACCTTCCTGCAGTGTGCCTGCCGCTTTACGGAAGGCGTGGCGGACGGCAGCCAGGATTCCAAGAGGCAGGAGATCAAGCGCCTGATCCGGAATCTGAAGGAGACAAATCCTTTTGTGGAAGCCAATATTTTCCGAAGCGTGGAAAATGTAAACCTGGCTACGGTGATCGCATATAAAAAAGACGGCATTGTTCATCATTTTACGGAAAGCTATGAAGAGAATGCCGGAAATACGGCAGATGTGGAAAGGGACGACAGCGTATGAATCCAATGGATTTGTTCCGGCTGGCGGAAGCCAGACGGCGTTTTAACCGGAATCATCCGAAATTCGCACCGTTTTTGAAGGCCGCGAAGGAGGCGGCTCTTCAGGAGGGCAGTGTGATTGAAATCTCGGTCACCCCGCCCGGGGGAGACCCGATCATAACAAACCTGCGGGTGCAGGCGGACGATCTGGAACTGCTGCAGGAGTGGATGAACCGCGGTCATCAGACGTAAGCGGAGGTGGAAATGCGTTTACTGGACTGGTTCCGGAACCGCCTGGCAGAAACGCTGCCGGAGGACCTGCCGGAAGGCGGAAATGAAGGGCAGGAGAAGGACGGAGAGAAAATGAAAATCATCATCGGGCTGGGAAATCCCGGCACCAGGTATGCAGGCAGCCGGCATAATGCGGGCTTTCGTGCCATTACGGAGCTGTCCGACCGGCACGGGATAAGGGTGAACATCAACCGGCAGAAAGGCCTGTGCGGAAGCGGTGTCATCAACGGACAGAAAGTGATGCTGGTTATGCCGCAGACTTATATGAACAACAGCGGGGAATGCGTAGGACCGATAGTGGATTACTTCCACGTTCCGCTGGAAGACGTCCTTGTGATATATGATGATATTGCTCTGGACGTCGGACAGATCCGGGTGCGCGGAAAAGGAAGTGCCGGAGGGCACAATGGCATGAAGAGCCTGATAGCCCATCTGGGAAGCGGAGACTTTCCCCGGGTGCGGATCGGCATCGGGGCAAAACCGCCGCAGATGGATCTGGCGGACTATGTGCTGGGGCATTTTCCGGAGGAAGAACTCACTGTCATCCGCAAGTCGGTCAAAGCGGCGGCGGATGCAGCTGAAACCTGGATTTCGGATGGGATTGAGGCGGCCATGAACCATTACAACACCTTCCGGGCCGAGCCGTAACTCCGGGATTTCCCGGAATTCTGCCTCCCGCAGTTTGTAAAGAAAGTTGTTGCCTGTTGGATAAAATTGAGATATAATGTTTTTTCGTGTGGGGCAAAAAGCCCCAAAGGAATGATTACGGGAGGGAACGACCATGAAACATATAAGAAAGCTTTCGCTGGTACTGGCAGCGGTTCTGTGCACCGGAATGCTGAGCGGCTGCGAAAGCAGCAAGATCGGTGATTACGCGACCACGGAAGTGGCCAAGTACGGAAAAGAAAGCATTATGCTGGACGAAGCGAATTTCTGGCTGCGTTATCAGCAGATGGAAAATGAATCTTATTACGGCTGGTTCTATACCGCATATTACGGTGTAGAGAATATCTGGACCATGGATATCAGCGGTGACGGCACCCAGACGATGGGCGACAACCTGCACAGGGGTGTTATGAGCCAGCTGTGGCAGACCCGTGTACTGGCAGACCATGCAAAGGATTATAATGTTTCTCTTACGGATGCACAGAAGGAAAAGATCACCGAAGCGGCTGCTTCCATTCGTGAAAACTATCCGGGCCTTTCCGAATACGCGGATGTAACGGATGAGAAGATCCAGGGCTGGCTGGAGCAGAATGCCATTGCCAACCTGGTTGCAAAGGCTGTAAAGGATGCGGCGGAGATCGTGATCTCTGATGAAGAAGTACAGGCTTACAGTATCGAATACATTACCGTAACCAAACCGGCGGAAACTGAAGCGGAAGAAACTGCTGCTGAAGGTGAAGAAACTGCCGCTGCGGATGCTGAGGAAACCGAAGCTGCCGATGCTGAGGAGACCACTGCTGCAGAAGCTGAAGAAACCACTGCTGCTGATGCTGAGGAGACCACTGCTGCGGAAGCAGAAGAGACCACTGCTGCTGATGCTGAGGAGACCACTGCTGCGGAAGCAGAAGAGGCCACTGCTGCGGAAGCGGAAGAGACTGCTGCCGAAGAAGATGCGGAAGATGTAGTGGATCTGGAAGAGGATGCGGAAGAGGCTGAAGAAGCGGAAGAAGAACCCGCTCTGGAAGGTGAAGAACTGGCGAATGCCGTT
>CACZQT010000327.1 GCA_902783295.1 uncultured Lachnospiraceae bacterium | reverse complement strand
GTGTATGAATTCTAAACGATGATCCTTTCCGCGTCCCTCAGATGCCTCTGTGTATACAGAATCACGGCGTCTCCTTCCTGCAGTTCCACATCCCCGTGGGGGAGCAGGCTCCGGTCTTTGCGGCGGACCATCACGATCAGCGTTTTCCGGGAAATGTCCAGATCCTTGATCTGCGTACCGATCCAGGGGTTCTGTCCTTTCAGTACAATTTCCTTCAATTCAATTCTCGTATCGTCCCGGTAAGTCTCCGCCCCGAGAACCAGGGAGTCACCGGCCTCCAGCACGACATCTCCCCGGGGAATGATCATGCCTTCCTTCCGCTGGATGGCAGCGATAATCACGCCGTGGGGAAATTTCAGATCCCGGATCCGCTTTCCCCGCCAGTCATCATTTTCGGCCAGATGAATCCGGATAAAGCGGATGTTCTCCTCATTGCCCATCTCTCCCAGGCGTTTTACCCGGGAATACTGGTCCACGAAGCCGGCGGAAATAATACCGGTCGGGATGGCTACCATCCCAACGCCAAGGAATGAAATGATGATTCCGAATATCTGTCCCAGGGTTGTGATGGGATATATATCCCCGTAACCTACTGTCAGCAGTGTGGAAACCGACCACCAGATCCCGGAAAAAGCATTCTCGAAGACCTCCGGCTGGGCCTCATGTTCAATACTGTACATCGCCAGGCTGGAAGAAACCATCAGCACCAGGATGATAAATACAGAGGAAAGAAGCTGCTGCTTCTTGCTGGCGAGCACTTCCGTAATGACGTTCAGCGAATCATAATATACGTTGATCCGGAACAGCCGGAAGATGCGAACGACCCGGAACATGCGGAAAACAGCCAGTCCGGAGGGCACCACTGCCGGCAGACAGTAAGGCAGGAAGGACAACAGGTCCACAATCCCCATGAAAGAGCGCATGTACCGGAAAACCGCTTCTTTCCGGGAGTTCCCGGGATACAGGCAGTCCGCTGTCCAAAGCCGCAGGATATAGTCCACCGCGAAGAAAACCACTGTAACATTTTCCACGCTCTCCAGCAGCCCGCCGTACCGCAGCGCCACGTTTTCGAAAGTCAGGAGGATACTGGCGGTCAGGTTCAGCAGGACAGAAAGGACATTGACAGCATCATAGGCGGTGCTGATCCTGTCCCCGTCATGCCCGATTTCTATAATATCATACAGGCGTTTCCGCCGGTTCTCCTGCATATCGGCCATTTTCCCGCCTCCATCTTTTCTCCTGCTTACAGGAAAATGCTGATCCAGTCATCATTTTTTCAGCTTTTTTCGCCTTCTCCCTGGACGCGGAAACTGGCTATGAGCCTCCGGAACATATCCGCCAGGCCCACCTCCGGCTGCCAGCCCAGAGCCTGCAGTTTATCAGAATTCAGCCGCATGCAGACATCCGGGGCATAACCGTATGTCAGAGCGTCCTCCGGAATATCGAACACAACCCGGATACGTCCCTCTGCCAGTTCTTCCGCCGCCATCTGCGCCATATCCCGGATCCGGATCGCGGTAGAGGGATTGGCCACGGTGTAGGCCTGCCCGGGCTCTCCGCCGGAGAGGATGGTGAGAATCCCCTTCACGGCATCCGCTGTATAACAGTAATTTCCGTAGGATTCTCCCCGGGTATGCAGCACGATATCCTGTCCATGAATCACGCTCTTTGCGAACTGGGCAAAGATTCTTCCCTCGGAACGTGCTACGCCGGCCCCGAAAGTCTGTGCCAGGCGGGCGCTTTTTACGGGCAGCCCGTATTCATGCGCATAGCAGGCGCACAGGAGTTCACACATCCGCTTGCTCTCCGAATAGCAGCTGCGGACACTGGTCAGATCAATCTTCCCGAGATCCGCCTCCTTCACTTCGGGAAGCGAAGGATCCGCCTGGCCGAAGGCTTCCATGGAGGACAAGTACACCATGCCCTTCACCTGTTTTTCCCTGGCCAGCTCCAGCAGGTGCATGGTTCCCAGTACTGCGGTCTTCACCGTCTCCACCGGCTGCGTTACAAAAATCTTTGAAGCTGTTACACTGGCGCCGTGCAGGATGAAATCCACCGGCCCGTCCAGTGCAACCGGCTCCAGGATATCCGCTTCCGCCCAGGCCAGATCTTCCCGGTCCGCCAGTGTCCCGAAAACCTCCTGCGCCTTGCGGCGGCTCCGGACCAGCCCCGTGATTTTCAGCCCAAGGTTTCTCCGGCGGTTCGCGCAGGCCAGGGCCCGTATCAGCATCGAACCTACCAGGCCGGTTGCTCCTGTTACCAGAAAAGAGCCGTTTCTCCATTCTTCCCAGGAAAGCGGTGCATCCGCGATCCTTTCCAGGTCTTCCTGAAGGACAGGATCCTGCCCCCATTCCACGACTTCCGTTATTTTCATCTCTACTCCTATTTCACTGTCCTGCCGCCCAAAAGAGTTCACCGGTCAGGCTGCATTTCTACATTCCGTTCTGGTCTGCACCGGGCATGCGGCTTTCAATCCGGTTGGTAAGTCCCAGGCCGAAGGCCTGTTCGTTCTCTTTATACTGCAGCAAGGCGCGGAACATATAGACGTCCTCCGGAGTCGTGACCTTGATATTGCCCCGGTTGCCCTGAACCATGTGGGCAGTGATTCCCTGGCTGCGGATAATGGAGCAGGCATCCACCATGTTTTCATACCGCTCCGGTCTCGCCCTTACCACATCATGAGCCGCGATGATTTCTCCCAGCCGGAAGCTCTGCGGTGCCTGTGCCGTATAGCTGTTTTTCCGCAGAGGCAGTTCTTCCACCGTTTCCCCGTCGCGGCTGATCAGCACCGTTTCATAGCAGGAGGTACAGGTAATGGCATTCCCGTATTCCCTGACCGCCCGAATATTCTCCGAAATCACAGAGCGGGATACGAAAGGACGTACTCCGTCATGAATCAGTACGACGGAATCTGCCGGATTTTCTGCCTCCGCTCTCTTCAGGGCATTGTAGATGGAATCCTGAGCTGTCGCTCCGCCCGGAAGGATGGCCGCCACCTTGCTCAGGCGGTATTCGTCTGCCAGTTCCTGCATGTAGTCCAGGTAGTCTGCTATAATGGATACGTAAATTTTGTCGATTTCCCTGTGATACTGAAACAGCTGCAGGGTATGGATAATGACCGGTTTCCCGTTGATCTCCAGGAACTGCTTCGGAATTCCGGCCCCCATGCGGACACCGCTTCCGCCGGCAAAAATAATGGCAATATTCATTGTATCCTCCTTCCTATCCCGGCTGCTTTTTGTTCGGCCTTTTCCCGCTCCAGCAGATAATGTTCCGGGACAGTGTCCAGCAGAAACCAGTCGATAACCCGGTCAGTACTGTATGCATCCAGGCGTTCCAGGTGTCTCGCCCGGTATGCCGCCGCCTTTTCCTCTTCAAAATCTCTCTGCCGGACTGCTTCCAGCAATTCAGAAAAAGTTTCCGTGACCTTACCCGGAGCCAGCTCCCGGTAATCACCGTGGATACCCCGGTCTGCCTGATAATCCGCCAGGTCAAATGCGTAAAAAAGCATCGGTTTCTTCTGGGAAGCAAACTCGAAGATGGCGGAAGAATAATCCGTAACCAGCAGATCCGCCAGACCGAACAGATCCATGGCATTCCCCGCCCCCCCGGCGTCGATGAGCCTGTCCCGGCAGTCTTCCGGAACCGGCGGCTTTTCTTTTACCCAGGGATGCATCCGGAGCAGTACCACCCACTCTTCTCCGCAGGCTTCGTACCATTTCCTGAAATCAACAGAGTCAAAGGGAAAATGGGCGTCCAGCCGGTTTTTTCCCCGGTACGTCGGAGCGTACAGAAGAACCTTTTTCCCTTTTGTCTGCGGGAACCGCAATACAGCTGCCTCACGCATTTTCCGGGCTTTTCCGGGATCCAGCAGTGCATCCAGCCGGGGCATCCCCGCCGGAAGAATCCGTTCCCTTCCGATGCCCCACAGCTCTGCGAAAACATCCCGGTCTGCTTCCGAGGCACAGACGCCCCAGTGGATCTGCCGGTACGCCGAATCCGGCGGGAGACTTCCCCCGTGTCCCCAGCGGGTATAGCCGGAATCCTTGAATCCTACCCCGCCGTGCCAGAGCTGTATAACCGAGGTCCCCTCATCCAGTTTCAGCCAGTCCAGAACCGGTGCGTGGTCATCCAGAAACAGATAATCCGCCTCTGCGAGCTTCCGGACGGTTTTCACCCAGCTTCCGAAGCCCAGATGTTCCCTGGTTACTGTGACTCTGCAGGAATCAGACAGGGAAAACCTGTCTGTCAGCCCTCTTTCCGACAGCCGGTCTTTCACCGCCTGCAGGTTGCCCGCCAGGGATTCATTCTGCTCGGACATAAAAAGAATCCGTTTTTTTCCTTTTTCCGGCCGGATAAAGCTGCGGCAGGCACGGTATTCCAGCCGCAGGAAAGAATGCATGGCCTTCTGATACAACCCGCGGAAGCCCTTCGAAGGCCCGGACACCTTATCTTCTGTATGGATCAGCAGCTGTCCCTGCGGACTGCGTTCTGTCCGCACCGTATACCGTCCCCTGTTTCTGTCATAAGAAAAACTGACTTCTCCGGGAAGTTCCGTTTCCCCGTCCGCCCCCACAGGCACAGGCTCCGTCCAGTCCGCCGCCGTCAGAAAAAGCAGATAGTCTCCGGGCTGCAGCTGCCGGCTGTTTCCGGCATTGGTGATATTCAGCCGGATTTCAGCCGAAACGCCGTCCCCCGATGATCTCTCCCAAGAGGCCTGAGCTCCCCGGCAGCTGTCCCGGCCGGCCAGAAAGGCCTCTCCTTTTTCCGGGAAAGTCCCTCCATCTGCCCGGTGCAAAGAAAGAACCAGCCAGGCTCTCTCCCAGGCAATCCTGCAAACTGTTACTCTCATCTTTTTACATTTGACTCCCATGCATTCCCTGCACAGTTGAGTATGAAGAAAGCAATGCAAAGCCTCAAGCTTCCAGCTCTGCCTCAACGGCCATCAGAATCCTTTCCGTCGCATGTCCGTCACAGGCCCCCATGAACCTTTTCCGGAATGCGGAAACAGCTGCCGGTGTTCCGTCTTTCCGGGAGAGGGCTTCCCTCAGGGCTTCGGAAGCTTCTTCCGAAGTTTTGCAGACAGGACCCGGAGCAAAATCCCGGAAGGGATAATAGAAGCCCCTCTCGTCATCGTACGTTTCCAGGTCATAAACATAAAAGACCATAGGCTTCCCCAGAAGAGCAAATTCGAAAACCAGGGAAGAATAATCCGTCACACAGGCATCTGCACGGCACAGACAGTCGTCTGTCAGCAGCGTATCCGTCACGTCAAAGAAGAAGTCCTTCGCCTCCTCCGGGATTGCCACACGCTCCTTCACGGCAGGATGTCCCCGGTAAAGAATCACGCAGTCCTCCGGAAGCGTTTTCTGAAGAAAGCGGATATCCAGGACCTCCGGCATCTGTGCTCTGGCCACATTTCCCCGGAACGTAGGAGCATACAGGACTACCCGTTTCCCGCGGACAGCCGGAACCGCTTTCTCCACTCTGCCGCGCGCCGCCGCCAGAAAAGCCGGATCAAAAAAACGGTCCGTACGGCTGACGCCGAGAGCGCGCACGACGCCTGCCGGCTGGCGCATGGATTCGCGGTATATATCCACCACTTCTTCGGAACTTACCGTTACCAGAGAGTAAGGCCCGTAATACGCCTCTTCCAGACCGCCCGGCAGCCCGTGCCCGAAGCGTTTAAAAGCCCCGCAGGCATGCCAGCACTGTACCACAGCCGTTTCCTTCCGGACCGGAAGGGCGGAAAGCATATTGCTGCTTTCATCCACAAAAACCCGCCTGGCCACGGCCAGACGGCGTATAGCGCCTAAGCACCTGCGGATATACGGAAGGCCCTGGTCCCGCCCTGCTTCCAGGCAGAAAACCTCCGCCCGCTCCCCCGTTCTTTTTCCGCAGGCTTCATACAGCAGCCGCAGGTCCTCCGTCAGTCCCGGATACCTGATTTCCAGAAAAAGGCTGTTGTTTTTCACCGGCTTTCTGGCACACCACCGGTAATACAGCGGAAAAAGGCCGTGAAAGAGGGCTGCCTTCACCATCTGTCTTCCGTTTATTTTTCCCACATGAGCCCCCTCATCCTCTGTCTGCAGGCTCTTATTCTTCCCACAGCAGCACAGTCTTTCCCATCATCTTATGGATGTCTGCGTCAAAAGCCGCAGCAATATCCTGCACACCGTGAACCGGGAACACCTGGCCGACCAGATTTTCCAGATAATCCGCTGTCTCAGGATGCTCCCTGTACAGAGAAATGACATCTTCGAAATCCTTCCGGCCGCTGCGGCTGCTGCCAAAAAGCCGCAGGCCTTTTTCCAGAATCAGCCGGGTCGCCAGAGGCGCAGGATCCTCACTGACCCCCAGCAGAGACACTGTCCCCTCCGGGCGGATACATTCAATGGCCTGATTGACGGCAGCGGCCGCAGCCGGACCGCCGACACATTCAAAAGCATGGTCTACGGCAAAACCGTCCGGAAGCCGGTCTGTCAGCCAGCTCTCATCCGCAAAGGTAAAATACGCCAGTTTGGAAGGGTTCACGCCGATAACGATGACTTCCATTTCCGGGAACATGGTTTTCAGAAGCAGAGACAGTACATAACCCAGGTTGCCGTCGCCCCAGATTCCGATCCGGGTCCTCCGTTCGTGGGAAAACGCCAGAAAGCGACCGATCGCATGACGGGCTACACTGACAAATTCCGTAAATGCGGCCACCTGGGGATTCAGTCCTTCCGGCAGACGGATCAGCCGGTCCGGTACGGAGGCAATGTACTCCTGCAGAAAGCCGTCGGTTCCGCTTCCCCGGAAATGGCTGGAAGGCAGGTAGTTTTCCGCCGCAAATTCGTCTTCCCCGGCCGGAAGGTTCGGAATCATGGCCACAGCTTCACCCGGCCGGTAGGTTCCCGTAGGATCCGACACGACCTGGCCGATCCCCTCGTGAATCAGCGCCATGGGAAGCTTGTTCTTCAGTACCGGTTCCGGACGGATTCCCTGATAATACCTCTGGTCCGCATGGCAGATGGAAAGGTGGGTCGGGCGTACCAGAACATGCGTGCTGTCCAGAGGAATGTCCTCAAACACGAGTTCGAACCTCCGGGGCTGGATCAGACGGTATACTTTATTCAGCATGGCCTGATTCCTCACTGCCCAGCAGCTTTTCCGCCATCCGCAGATCCGAAG
>CACZQT010000326.1 GCA_902783295.1 uncultured Lachnospiraceae bacterium | reverse complement strand
GCAATTAAACTCTGTTTGCAATCTGTTTTTCTTGACTTCACGTTGCTCCCAGGTAAACCCGGGGCACCCGTTTCCCGATGTCGCAGACAAATTCATACGGAAACCGTCCGGAAAGCTCCGCCAGTTCGTCCACCGTAATCTCATCGTCTCCGTCTCTGCCGACCAAGGTCACCGTATCCCCGTCCTGTACTCCCGGAACATCCGTGACATCCGCCATAAACTGGTCCATGCAGACACGGCCCAGAATCGGAGCCCGGTGTCCGCGAATCAATACAGTTCCCTTATTGGAAAGAGAGCGGGGATATCCGTCTCCGTAGCCGACAGGAATTGTAGCTACCCGCCTTGCCTCCCGGAGCACCGCCGTATGTCCGTAGCTGATGCCTGCACCGGCCGGATGTTCCTGAATCAGCACTACCCGGCTCTTCCAGGACAACGCCGGATTCAGAGCAACTGCTTCCCGGTTCATCTCGTCCGAGGGATAAATCCCATAGAGAGAAATACCGATCCGCACCATATCCATCCATGCTTCAGGCATTTCCATAGATGCCGCGCTGTTGGCGCAGTGACGGATGGCATACCGGCCCAGGTCCTTTTCTGTCGCTGCTGCAAAGGCCTTGAAACGCTCCAGCTGATCTTCCGCTGAAGATTTATCCGTTTCATCCGCCCGTGCAAAATGTGTAAAGATACCTTCTGTACAGAGCCCCGGCATCCGGCGGATGCGCCTTACCGCTTCTACACCCGCAGCATTGGTTTCAAAGCCGATACGGTTCATGCCCGTATTGATTTTGATATGCACCAGCGCCGGTTTTCCGGCTTTCAGACCTGCCTGAGATGCCAGTAATGCGTCTTCTTCTTTAAAAATCGGAAAACGGATATCCAGAGAAATCAGCTTCTCGAATTCCTCCGGCCAGACGTGGCCCAGGATCAGAATCGGGTTGGACAGCCCTGCTTCCCGCAGCTCATAAGCTTCCTCTTCAGTGGCTACCGCAAAAAAATCCGCTTTCTCCGTCAGTTTCCGCGCGATGGGAACGGCGCCATGTCCGTACCCGTCTGTTTTCAGTACAAGACAGCAGCGTGTTCCCTCCGGCAGCGGTGCCAGTAGACGATCCAGGTTTTCTTCGATGACGGCCAGATTCACAACAGCAGCCGTCCGGTTCGGAATAATCATATTCGGCCTCCATGCAGTTTCCTGCACAAGTTCATTGTAAAAAATATCCGCGTACAGATTTCTATCTTATACTCTATCTGAGAGCTGCCACGATATCTCCCGCGAGCATGGCTCTTTCTCCCTTTTCGGCAGCAGCCAGATCCCCTGCATGGGCATGCAGAAGCACTCCGTAAACCGCTGCTTTCGACGTTTCCATCCCGGCTGCCAGAAGCCCTCCGATAATACCCGCCAGCACATCTCCGCTTCCACCGGTAGACATTCCGGAATTCCCAAGAGTATTGATAAAGCAGAAGCGGCCGTCCGGAGGGAGCACCACCGTTCTGGCATCCTTCTGTACCAGAACCGCTTCACAGTCTTTCTGGAAGGCTTCTGCCGTCCCCACCGGATCCTCCTGGATCTGCGGAACAGGTACGCCGGAAAGCCGGGACATCTCCCCCAGATGAGGCGTCAGGATGCAGTTCCGGTTCAGGTATTCCCGCATCTCCGGTTTTCTGGCCAGGATATTGACAGCATCCGCATCGATCACCAGTGGCTTGCCGGCATACTGCAGAATGTACTGCAGGAAGCGGGCTGCCTGATCTCTTGTCCCCAGTCCGGGACCGATCACAATGGCACTGGCCCATTCACACAGGGCATCCAGTACCTCCGGAGAAAAGAATTCCGGATCATAAGTAGTCAGAATAGCTTCCGGCAGCCTGGTCTGCAGAATCAGCCGGTTGCATTCCGGAGTGAAAACTCTCACCAGCCCGGCTCCGCTGCGGTACGCAGATTCCGCCGCCAGTACTGCTGCTCCGGCCATGTTTTCCGAGCCGGCAATCACCAGAACCCTTCCGTATGTACCCTTATTGGAAGAAGGAACCCGTACCGGCAGTTCTTTCAGATCCTCCGCCGTCAAAGTAAAGGCTTTCGGAGCCACCACATCCAGTCCCAGTCTGGAAATGCCGATTGAACGGACTACTTTTTCTCCGGCATACGCCTCTCCGGGAAAGAGAGACAGTCCCCGCTTTCCAAACTCAAAAGAAACAGTAAGGCTGGCGCGGACCGCACAGCCCATCACCTTTCCGGTATCTGAAGAAATGCCGCTCGGCATATCCACGGAAACGATGAAAATACCGCTTTCATTCATGAGTTCAATCGCCTGAGCTGTTTTCCCGGTCACTTCCCGGGAAAGGCCGGTTCCCAGCATGGCATCCACCAGCACATCAAACCCGCCTGCCCTCAGGTCATCCCTGTCCGGAAGATCAGGTGTCATGGGAATCCCCAGGTTATCACAGATCCGGTACTGCCGCAGCCACTCCTCCGTCGCGTGTCCCCGGTTACCGGTTACCACAACACGGACATCATCCCCTTCCATGGAGAAAATCCTGGCCATAACCAGTCCGTCAGCACCGTTGTTTCCTGTCCCGGCAAAAACCAGGACCTTTTTCTTACCCGGAACTCTCCGGTCAACTTCTTCCGAGCAGACATAAGCAGCCCGCTCCATAAGAACCAGGGAGGGAATCCCAATGGTATCAATCGAATAGGCGTCCAGTGCCTTCATCTCTTCCCCTGTTACCAGTACCTGCATTTTCGCCTCCCGGGGCCGGCCGTTTCTGCCTCACCCCTCTGTTTACTTAGGAAGCCCGGAAGCGGGAGAACCGACTTCCGGGCTGTTTTTTACATATCCTTGCCTAGCCGATAGGAAAGCAGCATCAGGCTTTCAATCAGATTGACATTTTCTACAGAAACCCCCTTCGGGACGTTCAGGTCCAGCGGGGCGAAGTTCCATATGGCACGTATACCGCAGGCGGTCAGACGGTCCGCTGTTTCCTGTGCGGCCTTTTTCGGAATGGCCAGTACCGCGATATCCACTGCATTTTCTGACAGATATTCCTCCAGCTTTTCTGTCGGAAGAACCGTGAGACCGCAGATCTGATGTCCGACAATTTCAGGATCCGCATCAAAAATGGCTTGTACCACAAACCCGCGGTTGGCAAAATTCGTATATCCTGCCAGGGCCCGGCCCAGATTGCCGGCACCGATCAGCAGCATATCATGATTACGGTCCAGGCCGAGCAATTTTCCGATCTCTGTTTTCAGGTTCTCTACATTATATCCGTAACCCTGCTGACCGAACCCTCCGAAATTATTCAGATCCTGCCGGATCTGAGAAGCCGTCACATGCATCCGGCGGCTCAGTTCCTCGGAGGATATCCTCATAACCCCTTCGTTCCGGAGATCCTGCAGATAACGGTAATATCTGGGAAGCCGTTTGATCACGGCTGATGAAATCTTCTTTCCTTCTATCCCATTTTCACGCATCCCGTTTTCTCCATCCTGTACCTTCTGTCTCCCCTTAGAATAAACATTATTATTATAAAATTGGTACAGGGCTTTGTCAAGGAAGGATTGCGGGCGGCCGTGAGAGGCAGGGGACGGTCCTTTGTCTCCTGCTTCCCACTTGCAGGAATTCCGGATTTCGTTTATACTGCATTCTGGAGTATTCTGGTGAACGCGGGACAGAGAGACAGTCCCTCTGTCTCACTCACACCGGCCAACTGGCAGGGGGGAAGTTATGATATTCTCTTGCAGCAACCTGGGAAAATCCTTTTCCGGAGAAACTCTTTTCTCCGGCGGGACTTTCCGCATTGAAGACAAGGAAAAAGCCGCCATTGTAGGCATCAACGGCGCAGGGAAATCAACCCTGCTGAAGATCATCATCGGGGAGATACCGGCTGAAGAAGGCGAGATCAATTTTACCAAAGGAAAGACCATCGGCTACCTGGCTCAGCATCAGGATCTGAATTCCGACCGCACCATTTATGAAGAAGTGCGCTCAGCCCGGGAACATATTTTTGCCATGGAGGATGAAATCCGGCGTCTGGAGAGAGAAATGAAACAGGCATCCGGTGATGCTCTTTCCGCCATGATGGAAACCTATACCCGCCTGAATCATGAATTTGAACTACAGGACGGATACGCCTGTGAGAGTGAAATCACCGGTGTTCTGAAAGGCATGGGCTTTACAGAGGATGAATTCGGCAAATCCTGCGGTACGCTTTCCGGCGGTCAGAAAACCCGCGTATCCCTGGGCAAGCTTCTGCTTTCCAGGCCGGATTGTATCCTGCTGGACGAACCTACCAACCACCTGGACATTTCCTCCATCGTATGGCTGGAAGGATATCTGAAGAATTATCCCGGAGCTGTCGTGGTTGTGGCTCATGACCGTTATTTCCTGGACCGGATCGTGGAAAAAGTGATCGAAGTAGAAATGAAAAAGATCACGGTCTATCAGGGGAATTATTCCGCCTACGCCGAGAAAAAAAGGCAGCGCCGGGAAGCACAGATGAAAGCCTGGCTCAACCAGCAGCAGGAAATAAAGCACCAGGAAGCCGTCATTGAAAAGCTCCGTTCCTTTAACCGGGAAAAATCCATCAAGAGGGCGGAGAGCCGGGAAAAAATGCTGGCAAAGGTTGAACGGCTGGAGAAGCCACAGGAACTGAAGGATTCCATGTTCTTCACTCTGGAGCCGCATGTGACCAGCGGAAATGATGTCCTGACCATTGAACACCTGTCCAAAAGCTTCGGCTCCCAGCAGCTGTTCAGGAACGTACATATAGAAATCAAACGGGGAGAACGGGTAGCCGTGATCGGAAGCAACGGTGCCGGCAAGACCACTCTTCTGAAGATCATCAACGGCCTGATGGATGCGGATTCCGGTTCTATCACCCTTGGCGCCAAGGTGACTATAGGTTATTATGACCAGGAACAGCAGCTCCTTACCGAGGAAAACACCCTGTTCGAAGAGATCAGCAATGCCTATCCCGATCTGGACAATACCACCATCCGCAACACCCTGGCTGCTTTTCTCTTTACCGGAGACGATGCATTTAAACTGGTTTCCTCTCTTTCCGGCGGCGAACGGGGGCGGCTGGCACTGGCCAAGCTGATCCTCTCACCCTGCAATTTCCTGATTCTGGACGAGCCGACCAATCATCTGGACATGACCTCCAAAGAGATCCTGGAGCAGGCTCTCTGCCACTACACCGGCACAGTGCTCTATGTCTCACATGACCGGTATTTTGTCAACAAGACCGCTACCCGTATTCTGGAACTGGCAGAACAGACCTTCATACAGTATCTGGGGAATTATGACTATTACCTGGAGAAGAAGGAACAGATGACGGAGCTGGTACGCCGTCAGGCCTCTTCCGGAAAGCTGTCTGCCGCTGAGCCGGCCGCAGAAACAGCCTCCTCCCTGGACTGGAAAGCACAGAAAGAAGAACAAGCCAGAAAACGGAAAAGAGAAAATGACATCCGTAAAGCTGAAGAAGCTATCGCAAAACTGGAAGAACGTGATGCTGCCCTGGACGAGCTTTTAAGCATGGAGGAAAACTACACCGATGTGGAAAAGCTTCTGAAGCTGAACAAAGAAAAAGAGGAATTGCAGGAAAAACTGCTGGAACTGATGGATGAATGGGAAAAGCTTCAGGAATGAAACAAGGGGACAGTCCCTCTGTCCAGGGCAGGACAGAGGGACTGTCCCCTTGTTTTCTCCGTTCTAAAAGAATTATTAATAATTTGACTCTCTTGAATCCATCGTAAGATTCTGCTATACTCCTTGCGAAAGACGGGTTCTCCGTCTGTGACTATCTGTATCTCCCCGGGAACAACGGGGAAAGAAAGGAGCAATCTATGAAGAAACTGATCGCAGCTGCCCTGGCCGCCCTGATGATCGCTTCCCCTTCTTTCAGCGCTCATGTATATGCTGCAGAAGCGGATCTCTTCGGTGAATGGTATCTGTCTTCCATGCAGCAGGGAGAAGAAGTGTATGACGCTTCCATCCTGGCCATGATGGGTATGACCGCTACCATGACTCTGAACGAAGACGGTACTGCCGTTGTCGCGATGGGTGAAGAAGGCACGGAAGGCACCTGGACCATGGAAAACGGCGAAGGCACCATCACACTGGTTGAAGATGGCGAACCCACTGATTCTGCCATGTCTCTGGTCGACGGACAGATCGTTATCTCTGCTGATGAAGACATGACCATGACCTTTGGCCGTGAGATGCCGGAAGCCGAAACTGTTGAAGTAGGCGCTGTTGTAGAAAACCCTGAACTGGCTGATTTCAACGGAACCTGGAACGGCAACACCGCATTCTTCTTCGGAATGACCCTTCCGCTGAACATGCTGGGCGAAGAATTCACTCTGACCATTGAAGATGGCACGATCCAGTATCATCATGTAGGCACCTCCTACGAAGCCGGCGAAGAAGAAACCGAAGAAGCTGAAGAAGCCGAAGCTGAAGAACCCGCTCAGATCGTGGAAGACTTTACTCTGCAGGGCGAACTGGTTGACGGCGCGCTGGTAGTAGAAAACGGCGGCGACGAAGGAACCGTAAACCTTAGCCTGAAACTTCATGAAAACGGTTATATGACGGACGGCTATACCGAACCCGCAGAAACCGAAGAAGCTGCTGAAGGTGAAGAGGAAGAAGAAAGCTTCGATTTCCGCTACTACGTAATCTACGAAAAGGCTGAATAAAAACTTAGTACCCCGGCCATTGAATGGATGCTCGTGTCAGCACAGTATCCTCTCTCTGGCCTGTACGCGAAAAACACCGGGCTTTGCAGTTATTTGCATTGCCCGGTGTTTTTTCATTTTATGATCTTTCAGGAAATCTTCAGCCATTGATGATCCGGATCGCCGGTGCGCTGATGCCTGCCTTGCCCATCTGCTCGGCAGTATTCTGAAGGAGGTCAAAGTAGACATCCCAGTAATCCGCAGTCCTGCACCATACACGCACGGTAAACTGCATGGATTCGTTTGTGCCGCCTGAAAAACGTACAAATGGAGCCGGATCCTTCAGGACCTTCTCATGCTTTTCTGTTTCATCCGCTATCAGCTGCCGCACCTTCTCAATATCCTCACCCTTGCCGCAGGAAAAGACCAGATCTACACGGCGTTTTCCTTCACAGGTGTAATTGGTAACGTTGGAATTCATCAGTGAACCATTGGGAACAGTAATCCGGCGATTATCATTGGTCATAATCACCGTATAGAACAGTGCTATGTCACGCACAGTCCCTTCTTCCCCGGCTGCCTGCACATAATCCCCCACATTGAAGGGGCGGAAAATCATCAGCATGATGCCGCCGGCCAGATTGCCCAGAGCACCCTGCAGAGACATGCCTACAGCCAGGCCGGCTGTAGCCAGTACCGTAACCACGGAAGCCATCGGTACACCGAGAATACTGATCACAGACAGTATCAGCAGGATATTCAGCAGTATTTTTATGAAGTTCGCTGCGAAGGAACCTACGGTCGGATCAACTTTTTTCAGTGCGTCCCTTTTCTCGACGAAACCAATGATCTTTTGAATCACAATCCGTCCGATGATGAATACCGCCAGTGCAAGCAGGATTTTACCTCCTGCATTTGTGCAAAGATCTACAGCCGCTTTAACAAACTCTGACATTCCCATCCCCCTTTCATTTAAAGCATGTTATAATTCAGTGATCCAGAGAGAATCCTCTTCCGCTTTCTCCACAGAACCCGGATGGCCTCTGGTTATGGAAATCTTCATGCAGCAGGCGTCCTTTGCCTTTTCTGTTTTCAGGAAATTCTGCACGGCCTCAGCACCCGCCTCACTCCCTGCTGCCAGTATGCGGACGAGAGGATTATTCTCCCGGAGCAGCCGGCAGACATCAGAAAAGTCTTCCGCATCCGCCCGGAGGAAAGCGTGTGTGAAGGAAATCTTTTCCAGTACGTCAGAAATTTCCCCTTCCAGAAGGTCCATGTTGGGAACGCCGGCCTTTTTCCTGTTTTTCAGGATCGCCTCCCTGGCTTTCTCATCCGCAGCTGCAGCCAGAGCCAGTCCTTCCGGCGCCATCCGGGCTGCTTCAATCGCCAGGCTGCCATTGCCGGAAGCTGCATCAAACAGCCTGGACGTAAGGTTCAGCTCCATCCGGGAGAGAATCACGTCTCTGGCTTCTGCAGAAAGTCCTGTCAGTGAGCTGCCTTCCCAGACAAACCCGGAAGGCAGCCTTCCGCCGGCAGTCTCATCCGTATGATCGTTTTCGAAAAGTGCTGCAACCAGGCTGCTGCACTCCTCTTTCTGCATTTTCCGGGGCGTTGTCCTGTAAATCTTCTCAGCAGGATATCCCAGATCCTCTCCGACCCACAGAAGAATATCTCCCAGACCGCATTCCGTCAGTTCCCGGCAGGCTTCCTGCAGGCGGTTTCTGCCGCCTCCTACGCAGAAAACTTTTTCGTGTTTCCTGACTGCATCCACCAGATTTATATTGCGCCCATGCAAATTAACAGAAAAAACATCCTCCCACGGAATCCGCAGTCTGCTGCAGAAGCAGGAAAGGGAAGAGATCCCGCTGATTACCTGAACCTGGTCTACCCGCAGGAATTCCTGCATTTTTCTGGCTCCGCTGAAGAAACCCGCGTCTCCGGAAAATGCCACCACCGGGCGCTGATACTCCGGATGTGCCTGCAGGAAAGCTGCCGCCTCTTCGTTATTTTCGACCTCGTGCACCGGTTTTTCAAAAGTAGACAGCCCCGCCAGAATTCTTCCGGCGCCTATCAGCACATCCGCTTCCCGGCAGGCGCAGACGCCTTCCCAGGTCAGCTGGCTGTCCAGTCCCATGCCTACTCCCAGAAGTGTGATCCGGCGGGGGGCTGCTGTGGAAACGTCCAGTTCTCTCAGCTCATCCAGGATATCCGGGCATACCTTCGCGGCGACATCCTTCATAGACATCCCGGAAGCTTCAGGGCTGACCAGGATCAATCCGGCATCCGCCCGTTTCACGGCCCGCATCATCGCCTGAACGCCTGCGACGCCGCCCCGTTCCCAGGCTACCAGCCATGTCGCGTCTGCATGCCGCAGAAGGGCAGCCAGCAGTTCTTCTGAAGCTGCATCCTCCACAGCCAGAATCTGCTTTTTGTTCAGCCCGAGATCCCGGCAAGCGCTCATGGCTTCCGGACTCGGTTCCGCGCAAAGAACAACACGACGCCCGGAGTCCTCCCATTCCAGAAACGGGCCGGTCTCCTGCAGATCCAGGGAAAGCAGCACCTTGCCGGGAAGTGTCTTCAGGCTTTCAGCCGCTTCCTCCACACTGTGAACCACCCGGCAGTCACGGTCCTGTTCCGCCAGATCACTGGCGGGCGGATGGCGCAGCCGGAAATACGGCAGTCCCAGTTCTTCACAGACAGCACGGATGTTCTCCTGTACAGCTGTAGCAAACGGGCTGGTAGCATCTACCACCTGCTCCGCTTCCTTGGTCCGGAAAAGCTCTTTCATTTCTTCTCTGGACAGCCTGCCTACACTGGTCACATCCGCCATCCGGGAATCCATTTTCCGGTTTCCGTATTCAGATGCCACACAGACATGCACCGGCTTTTCCCTTCGGAACATCAGCCAGGCCAGCCTGTGGCCTTCCTCTGTTCCCGCAAACAGTATTGTTTTTCCCATGAACTATCCCTTTCCGAAAACTATGAAATCTGTCTGCTTTCCCTGCAGCCTGCTCTCTGTTTCCCGATTTTCAGATTTAATTTTTCACTGTCACTTTTACTCTCGCGAACAGACCGTTCTGTGCGTAAGCGTACACATAGCACTTGCCCTTGGCTACAGCCTGAATTACACCGGCAGAGTTTACAGTCGCTACCGAAGGATTGCTGGATTCCCAGGCCACTTTCCGATGCGTCTTAACCGGTTTGCCCTGAGCCTTGACTGTAGCCTTGATGGTTTTCGTCTTGCCCACTTTCAGGCTGAGTTTTTTCTTGCTCAGAGAAATCCCTGTCGGATTGCCTACTTTGCCTCCATTTGTCGCTACGTGTACTGTCTTGGATTTTGCCAGAACCATGTCGCCCTTTACGGCCGCTACAATTACCTTATAATACGTGCCCTTTTTCAGAGAGCGGGTCCAGCTGGTCTGCGAAGCGCTGAGTGTCTTCAGTTTCAGATACTTCTTATTCTTCCCGCAGCGGTTGCCGTAAATGATATATCCGGTGGCTCCCTTTACCTTCGTCCAGGTGATCTTTATGCTCTTCTTGGAAAGCGGCTCGCCCTTTGCCTGCAGCAGATAGAACGATGTTCCTTTTCCACCTTCCTCATCCTTGCTGCTGATCAGCGGTTTTTCCACATCCTCCAGAACTGCAGGATTCGACGGGGAAATAACCGGTTCCCCTGCAACAATCCGGAACGTCCCTGTAACAAGGTCTTTATAATTTCCTTTGCCTGTCACAGTCACCGTCGCGGTGCCTTTGTCCTTGTTGGCGGAATAGATCACCGTATAGTCCTCGTCCGCTTTCAGAGCCACACCATCCAGCGTCACTTTCGGCGCAGGTGTCAGTTCCTTTCCTGTCCACTGCTGATCAGGCACCTGCACCACAGCTTTCTCCAGAGACTTCGGCACGATTTTGAAAGACCCTGTTTTGGTTCCTCCATACAGCCCCGTACCGGCAGCTATTACAACGGCCGTACCAACCGCAGTGTTCGATCCTGCTATAGAAGTCAGTGTATAATCTGTACCCTTAACCAGTGTTTTTCCATCCACTTTCACAACCGGATTGACCGGGTCGATCGGTTCTCCGGTCCATTCCTGGTCGGGAATCAGAATTTCTGCATTCTCCAGGGAAATATATTTAATTTCAAAGTTCGTCGTCCCGGTACCGGAATACTTTTCAGATCCGCTGAAATCCACGGTAACAGCCGCTTTCCCAGGGTGTATATTATTCGAATATACAAGCTTATAATTCTCCGGTGCAATCACTGCTCCGTCAGAATCCTTCACTGTCACTGCGGGTTTGATCTCCGCACCGGCAGCTGTATATTCAGATTTCTCCGGTACGAAAGATACAGGCGCGGCAATCTTTTTAGTGCTCACCACTGCCTTGCAGGTTTTGCAGATGCTTTCGATCTTTCCGTCTGCATTTGGCTTGGCTTTGGTGATAACTTCCTCAGGAACATGGCCTAGCGCAGGAATATCGATCTTCACACGGGATACTTCCGCACCGCATTGAGGATGCGTACAGTACTTCACTTCTTCATATGAACCTTTATCCGTACAGGTCGCTGCTTTTTCCGCTTCCTTCTTCGCAGCACCGGGTGTGCAGAGAGATTCGAAAGATACTGAATAATGTTTGCAGTAACTTTCAACCTGAGAGCCATTGTGGCCTTTTATTTTCAAAGATTTTGAACTGTCATAGGGAAATGTCGGATAGGGAGGTTTATCTGACCCAATGATTACCCCGGGATTCCTGATGGTAATGAGTTCAAGTTTCTTGCACCCATGCAAGGCGGAGGAACCGATAATCTCTACGCTTTCCGGAATATCAAGCTCTTTCAGTTCATAACAGTAATACATGGAAGAAATACTGATTTCCTTGAGTGTATGAGGAAGTGTGATCTTTTCCATTTTTTCGAAATCGGCGAGAGCATAGGATCCTATGACAGTAACCCCCTCCCCGATAATCACTTCTTCTATCTCAAATCTTTTGTCTTTCCATGGCTGATCATAAATGGTTGTAAAAGGTTCTCCGCTTTTCTTCATTACCTCATCTGACTTGATGAAGAGCCTTTTATAGGCACTGTTATAGCACCACTTTGGAAATGTTATCCACAGCTCATCGCCGGCACTGTTTTCCACAAACTGGACACCTATTACATTATATTCCATGTTCCCTACGCCGGTGGCTGTAAGTTTTATGGAACCGTACGTCTGGTTCTGAATCTGAAAGTCAAAATGTCCATCTTTATCCACATCAATATAGTCAAAACCGCCAAGAGAAGTTATATTAACCTTCTCTATACCGTTCATTTTGTCCTTCCAGATCTGCGCCACCCAGTTTTTCACGAATTCACGATCTGCCGGTACTACTTCATAAGTATTTGACTTTGTGTCATTGGTCAGATCAACGGCCAGAAATTTGGCATATACAAACTTCGGCTGCAGAAAACATATCCCGAACACCAAAAAAAGCAGGCACAACCATTTGCTGCAGTCTGTTCCCGTTCTCTTCATTTTCGTCTCCTTTCTATACCGGTCTTACGCCAACTATAGCATGAAACTGCTCCTCGTTTCATTTCTTCTGATAACTTTGTTCAGATCATTGTACCCTAAAACTGTTAAAAGTACAAGAGCAAAGATGACAATACATAGCAATTGAAAGGAGGGACGGTTCTTTTGCCCCTGACTGAGCCAAAAAACCGTCCCCCAAAGGACTGATCCATATATTCGCCTTGCGGTTTTCACTCCTATATCTGTTTCCGTACGATCGTGTACTCATCTCCCATCCGGAAATACGGGCATTCCCTGAAGGTATCCGTGAGGAACCTCTGCATCTCGTCCTCGTCCAGGTCCATGGTACATGTCATGCATTCATACTCTTCGTCATATTCGTAATACATACAGTATTCACAATTGGTCTTCATGGCAATTCTCCGGAAAGGTTTTTTACTTGTCTATCATCATAATAAAGGACTGCTTAAAAATCAAGCGCGGACAGGCGGCCTGAAACTGTTTTCTGCCGTCTGTCCGCGTCTGTTTATATGATGCTTATTTCACGATAACACTTACAGTCTTATACAGACCATTCTGGGAGTAGCAGTAGATCTTGCAGGTACCGGGGGCTTTGGCCGTCACCTTACCAGTCGTCTTGTGAACCGCAGCCACAGCCGGATCCGTGGAACTGTAACAGATGCCGCGGTGCTTCAGCACCTTCACACCCTTCTTTTTATTCTGTACTGCTTCAATCTTTGCCGTCTCCCCTGTCTGCAGGGTGATAACCCTCTTGGTTTTCAGCGTGACGGAGGAGTAATTCCCGTATTTGGAGCCCTTTGTGCAAAGGTGAATATCAGCTGTCCGGCCGATTTCTTTTATCTTGCCATTGGAGGCCTCACCGAACGCTGCTACATAGAACTTGTAGCAGTTGTTTCCATCCAGCTTCTCCCCATCCACTTTTTTAATCTTAAGGATAGCATTCTCGGAATCCAGTCTGTAGATATCCTTGCAGGCGTCCCCGCAGATGCCCGCATACACCTTGTACATCACGGCATCCTCCAGCTTCGTCCATCGGATCTGTATGCTGTTTTTTGTAATCTTCCCGGCGTAAATCCGGATAAACTGGTTTTTCTTCAGGCCATCTCCGATCGCCGGAATTTCGCGGGTCTCAGTATGCGAGGTATCATTCAGACAGAATCTGCTCTCGCTGCCTGCATTCTTTTTGGTCGCTGCCTTCACGACCTTCCATTCTGTCCAGTCATGTCCCAGCGCCTTCAGCTTCTTCGTTTTGGTCTTCCCGCAGTTTTCACAGGTAGTTGTCCTGATGCCGTTCTTCTCACAGGTGGGGGGAGTTGTAACCTCTCCACCGTCCCATTTGTGTCCGGTGGCTTTCAGCACGAGATCCTCTTCTTCAACCGGCGTGCTGCCTTCTTCATCTGCATAAATCCGTTTGCATCCGGTACAGGTATAATAAGCGATGTTTCCATCCTTTTCGCACGTAGGAGCTGCCTTCTTAGTCTTTTCAAACGTGTGTACATGATTCAGGGCAGGCAGTGCGCGTGTCTCCACATGAGAAGCGTCGTTCGCGCAGACTCTCTGTTCTTCCCCCTCCCCGGTCTCCGTGGCTGCCTTCACAACTGTCCACTCTCCCCAGGAGTGACCGGCAGCCTCAAGGACTGTATCTTCCGGTTCTATTTCCTGCGTCGCTTTTTTGTCTTTAAACAGCTCTCCGCATTCCTTACATACATAATAGGTGCTATAACCCTCTTCCGTGCAGCCGGGCTTTTTCTTTGCCACCTTTTCGAGTTTATGCGTATGAGGCAGCACTGAAACTGTCCTGGTCTTCGTGTGGCTCTCATCATTCAGGCAGAGGCATTCTTCTTCGCCTTCCTCGGTCTCTGTAGGGGCTTTCACAACCTTCCATTCTCCCCAGCTGTGGCCGAGCTTTTTGACAACAAGCTCTGACTCGTCTGTCTCTTCAGTGCCGTTTTTATCAGAGAAGATCAGACCACAGCCGGTACAGGTATAATATGCCTTCATACCGTCTTTCGTACAAGTCGGTGCCACTGCGTTCGTACGTTTCAGGCTGTGTTCATGCTCTTTTTCTTCCACAATGATTTCCAGCGCCGCGGTCTTCTTCAGATCCTCATTCCTGATCGGAATATCCGGTTTACTTGCAATAAAATAACAATCTTCGTTAATGCGGTATACAAGGAAACAGCTGCCTGGTTTAACCGCGGTATACCGCCAGTTTGTGGATACCTTATCCTTCTCCAGTATAACCGGAGCCTCTTCCGCTGTCAGCTCATTCCCGTCATGATCTGTAACGATCCAATACCCGTTGTCCTTGGCAAAGCTGTAGAACGGAGCATCGAACTTATTAAAGCCGGACAAAGAAAGATAATTTGTGTAAGAAGAATCACCGACCTTCAGCCTTGAAGTATAGTAGTCGTAATTATTATAACTGACCTGGGAAGCTGCGATGGTATTGCTTCCCGGCTCAGAGATTTTCACGCGGTACAGCGGGTAGATCGGCATGATCCCGGAAACCTCACTGTCCGTAACATGCAGTTTCTGTGTATATTCGGCTCCTGCAGCAGACATAGGTATATGGGTCATAATCGTCTCAAACGCATACCTGGTGTATTCATGACTGCTATTTGTTTTCCCCAGATCATACCAGCCGAGAATTTCTTTATCCAGTTCGCCTGGTCTGGAAAAATGGGTGACACGGTCATACAGATCTCCTCTGGCTCCATTAGTTCCTCCGGAAAACTCAAAGACCATAGGCATACCGTTTGTATCTATATTGGCCCCTGAGGGATATAACGTCCCGCTGCGCTTCACGATACCATCCTCATCATACATGACAAGCGTTACATCGTATTTCAAAGCGATCGGGCAGTTGTATTTCGTGATATATTCAGATACAGAATCCGTCTGAAGCATAACTGCCTGTGTATAGGGTGCTAAAGGAATGCTGATGGAACGGGTGGAACTGCGTGTATCGCTCAATGTTGTACTGGTTCCCCATCCCGCAGAGAAAGCCTGTGTGGCGGAAAAACTAAGCTCACCGCTCACTTTAAATGCTTTGGTGAACTCAAAGCCAGCCCCCACTTTCACACCTTCTGTAAACGAATAGGAAGCAGAACCATTGACAGAACTGCTGGCCGATGCCGTTGTACTGTTGGTGATCGACTGAGAACCGGTAACCGTAGATCCCGTTTCATTTTTCACAGCATGAGCGATGGTAGAAGTCTCGTTCACGTTGTTTTTAGTAATATTCGTTATATAGGTGCTTCCTTCGTCCTCCGGCATAAGGGCAAATACGCGGAAATTTGTAAAATAAGCAACGACCGCATGCTTCATGCCATCGCCTCTGGTTGCCCCTACCGCTGTAGCAAGCACTTCCTGGTTTGTGGTGTTGTTTTGAAAGTTCCCGATCGGTGCAGAATTGCCGAAGACTTTTTGCAGGGCCCATGCCTCGGCGTTCTTCAACGAAGACATCGGATTGGAAGTTCCGGAAATCCTCATAGCACTCATATCAACCCTGGTCGCCGTATAGTAATCTTCTGTACCGGTTCCGTTTTGCGCTGCCTGTTCCAGCACACGCCGGAGCTCGGCTTGTTGGGCCAGATAGTTTCCGTACTGATACATAATCCCTGCTCCGAGAACAAGCCATTGATCAGCGATGGAAGAAGGTTCCTGTTCTTGTATCAGCCCTGTCTCTGTCCATTTTCCCGTTTTCAGATTACTTGTCCTTTTCTGAAGAAGATCTTTGAAAAAAAGCATCTTTTCCTGTGAAAACTGTGCGGAACCCACGTCATAGTATGTCAGGTTATCCACAGTATACGTGCTGGAAATCGGATCCGGATCCTGCGTTTCGCCCTCTTCCAGAACCACATCGGCAAAAACAGGCGTTGAATCTTTTAATCCGAAGGCAGTGCAGCAAAAGAAAATCACAGCCAGTATCATGTGCAATGCTCTTTTTAACATAATCAGTTAACATCCTTTCTTGCAGATTTATTTTTTTCGGAGTCAGAAGTCTCCATTTTTCAGTATGGGCAGGCAGAAATATTTGCTGCCTGTCCATACATGTTTTCTGACTTAGGTTTTGCAGGTACTAGCAATTGTATATTTTTTAACACATCCACAATGTCTGAGTCAAGTATGCTAACCGGTATTTCTGTCCCATAATCATTTGTCATCCGCCCAGGAAATCCGGTGTATGTGCTTTACGGAATCATTTGTCGATGCTTTCAATAATGGCATTATATCCGCTGTAGTAGGATTTCCTCCCATACCTGCGGTAACTGTTCAGGTTCTTCCGTCCCAGACTTACATCATAGTATTTCCCATTTATCTTTGTAAAACTGTGCCAGTAAGGAAGCGTGTAGATGTAAATCTTCTTCATTCCGATGGCATTGGCCAGATATGCAAAAG
>CACZQT010000325.1 GCA_902783295.1 uncultured Lachnospiraceae bacterium | reverse complement strand
TCGCTCTGAACTGATACCGTATCATGAATAGCGAAAGAAAACAAGAGTGTTTTCAGGTTGATTTTTGCCTTGCTGATGAAGTAGAATAAGTATATAAACGATAACTGTAAAAGTTTTACGGAACCGGATTTCAGACCTTGCTTATTTTGCGGGCTCAGGTTCATTGACGGCAGGGGGACAGGTTATGAACAGACAGGTTATCTTCATGAAGTGGCTGCAGTTTATCTGGGGACTTGTGATTTATTCATTCGGAGTATACTGCACCATCAATGCCGGGATCGGGGCAGCGCCGTGGGACGTATTTGCTCTTGGCGCAGCGGATCATCTCCCCATAGGATACGGGGCTGTCGTGACGATCATCAATATTATTCTGGTGACTATTGACTGGAAGATGGGGGAGAGGATCGGCTTCGGAACCATCTATGATGCATTGCTGACAGGAAACTTCACGGATGTCTGGCTGAGGCTCAATCCACTGGGAAAGGATCACAGCATTATTACCGGCGTTATTATCCTCGTGGCCGGCTTGTTCATCGCGTCTCTGGGAATGTATTTCGCCATGTCAGCCGGGCAGGGATGCGGGCCGAAGGACGCGCTGCTCCTGGGAGTGGGAAAACGGCTTCCGAAGCTTCCGATCGGTCTGATTCAGATCATGATTTTTGCTGTCGCTCTGATCGCCGGAGCTCTCCTGGGCGGGCCTGTCGGTTTTGGAACTGTCATTTCGGTGGCCTGCAGCGGGACCGCACTTCAGATCGTATTCAATATTCTTCACTACGAACCGCGGGATACGGTTCATCTGGATTTTTTCGAGACTGTCAAAGTGCTGAAAGGATGAGCTGATGGAAACGGAAAAGATCAACGCTATTCATATAAGTCAGGTGCTTGATAAGGAGCTGTGCGAAAAGCTGGTCCAGTCCAGCAGCCTTACCATCGGCTGTAATGTGCTGATCACCGACGAAAAAGGAGTTGTATATGCCAGCAATATGAAGGGGCGCGAAGGTACCCTGCATGAGGGATCCCTGGAGGTGATTGAGAACGGGCAGACGGCCTGGCATGACGCAGCCGTTGCCAGCAGGCTCCGGGGAACCCTTCCCGGCATGACGATTCCGCTGATTATTGAAAGCCAGGTAATCGGGACAATCGGAATTACCGGGAATCCGAAGGAAGTGGCAGGATATGCAACCCTGGTTCAGCAGATGACGCAGCTGTTCATGGGGTTTCAGAGAAGGCAGCAGGAATCTGCCGGCATAGACAATAAACTGCGGAACCTCATCAGGGAGATCACCCATTTTGATGAGAGGATCAAACAGCCGCAGGAAGTTCATAATATGGCATATGAACTGGGGGCAGATCTGGAACTTCCCCGCGCCGTGATCATCATCCGGAAGATATCGGGGACTTCCCGTCATCCGGACAGGGAGCCGGAAAATGCGGAAGAGGGAGATCTTGTAAACCGGTTTTTCCGGCTGCAGCAGGATTTTGTCTGCCGCCGGAATGACGGGGAGCATCTGGTTCTGGCCTGCCTGCCGAAAGAAGGCGTGGAAGGACTGATTGAAAGATGCAGGCATATGGAAGAGGAACTCCGGAAGATCGGGCGGTTTCAGATCGGAATCGGCACCTCTGCAGAAGGCCTGGAGGCGCTGCGGCAGTCTTACGAGAACGCGGTTTTCGCGCTCCGGGTCATGCAGACCGGAGTGCGCCGTGATACCTGTCTGGCTTACAGTGAGCTCAGCCTGGAAAAGCTGGCGGCCAGTCTTCCGGATGATGTCTGCGCCGCTGTGAAGGCCGAATATCCGGAAGCCCTTTTCAATTCTCCCAGATACACGGATATTGTGGAAATCATCGACAACTGGTGCCGCCAGAGTTTTCACTTCCTGGATACCGCCAGGGCGCTTCATGTGCATAAAAGTACTCTTACCTATCGTTTTCAGCGGATCCGGGAGCTTTATGAGCTGGATCTCTACGATTTCAAAAAAGTAAGTCCCCTGTTTTTGCTGAACATCCGCAACAGGCTGGCGTAAGAAAGGGAAAGGCTGATTTTCGTGCGTTTTGTACGAAAATCAGCCTTTCTGTGTCTGGAAATTTCTTTTCTTTGCATGGTGAAGAAATTTATCAAAAATGATAAAATAATATCAAGTTCCAGAAGCGGGTCCGGATGACTGCGATGGCAAAAAAACGCAGGATTGTTACAGTCCGGCCGAGGCTGTCTGAAATTTAATATTTTAACCACAGTTATGCAAATATTATGCAAAGGAGTGAGGATGACCATGACACCTAAGAAGATCGCGGTGCTTGGCGG
>CACZQT010000324.1 GCA_902783295.1 uncultured Lachnospiraceae bacterium | reverse complement strand
GGGACATGATACAATAAGCGTACAGAGAAACGACACAGGGTCTGTTCCGCGGATACGGTTCCGGATTACGGGGCGGGAAAACGGATCATGATTCCGGAGGAGAAAGAGATATGCCCTGGTACTGGATCCTGATTATCCTTTCCGCCATTTTCGGCCCCTTTGAAGCCATGCATGCGCTGAACAAAGCGCGGCGGAACCGGGAAGAAGCGGAAAAAAGGAAGGCAATGAACGGACTGCAGGACCAAAGTACGGTGACACAGGCAGATCAGGAAGAGAACAAAGAGGTTTTCCGGTAAGGGGTATTGCTGCGGGACAGATGAAAGGAGGCGGCAGGGAATGCTGGAGATTATTTCCTACCGCCTGTCTGCTGCCGGAGCCTGGGGATATTCATATTATCAGGGAAAACAGTATATCGGAGAGACAACCTGCCAGATCGGCCAGTCCGGAATTGTCCGGATCACCGGGGAGGATATCGAGTGGTACAGTCCGTTCCGTATTGCGACGGATATTGTTCCCGGTATCAGCCGGCGGATCATGGATAACCGGACGGAAGAGGAACTGTACCGGGTGATCTTCTGGCATCCCGGGCTGTATGAGTTTTCCGCCCGGACGGATACCGGAGGCTGGTCCATGAAGGTGGAGGAACAGAACGGCAGGTACATGTTTGCGCAGAACGGAATGCCGGCTGCGGCGGTGACGGAGCGGCTGTATGAGGCGGAATGGATTCCGCCCACCGGCGCCCGGCCTGAACCGGCATTCAGGACAACGTTCTTTGAACAGGAGGACAGTCCCGGATTCCTGATGATGGTGTTGTCTTTTCCGGCTTTGAAGATGATCTGAATAAGAAACCGTATACCAGTCAGCGCACCGGCAGCAGGAGGAGCAGAAATGAAAGCGATTATTGTGTATGCCTCTGTCCATCACGGAAACACCCGGAAGGTCGCGGAAGCAATTGCGGCAGCGTGCGGGGCGGAACTGCTGGATGCCGTGGCAGTAAAGCAAAAAGATCTTTCCGGTTATGACCTGATCGGGTTTGCATCGGGAATTTATGCCGGCCGTTTCCATCAGGCGGTGACAGATTTTGCCAGGGATAACCTGCCGCAGGACAAAAGGATTTTCTATCTCATGACCAGCGCCATGAACCGTGATTTTTCAAAGTCCATGGAGAAAGCTGTCAGCGGGAAAAACGCAACTGTCGCCGGCCGGTTTTCCTGCAGCGGATACAACACTTTCGGGCCTTTCAAACTCATCGGCGGCACCTCAAAGGGACATCCTGACGAACAGGATCTGAAGAATGCTGTTCAGTTTTACAGAGAAATGACAGAAATCACCGTGTAAACCGGGATATAAATTTCCAGGCGTTTTCGCAGCTGTGCTGCCTGCATTCGTGAACCTGGCCGCTGACACTGGCAAAAGCGGTCCGGCAGACGCCGTCTTCACTGTCATAGTAGTGTACGGTTAAGATGCTGCCCCGGGAAGGATCCGGGATTTTTTCGATACGGTCGCCGGGAACAGCCCAGATCGGGTCTTCCCAGGCGTCTTTTTTTTCAAAGGAAACATTGTCGAATTTCTTTTTCAGCTGATTGACTTCCGCGACGTACTGTACGCGTTCCAGTGCGGTGGCGGTATGGGAAGGCAGTTCAGGCAGGGGAGATTCCTCTCCGCCGGAATAGAAGACCGGTACGGGAACGGCCTTGTTGAGCCGGTCTGTCACCGGCGTGCCGAAGAAGGTGGTGTAAACCGGGAAAAGGGCGCTGGCAGGCATCAGTCCGGCAAACACATCCGGATATTCCTGGTAGCAGTCCCAGGTTTTGCCGCTGCCCATGGAGAAGCCGGTAGCGTAGATCCGGCGCTCATCAATCCGGTAACGCTTTTTCAGATGCTCAATGAGTTCCACTGCTTCAGTGGCGGTTACGTTCATGTGGTTTTCTACCGATACGAACAGGAATCCGTACTTGTGGGCGATTTCCCACCATCCGGCAACAAACGTCAGGTACATTGAGGAGTCCCCGCCGCCGTGGAAACCGATCACCAGGGGAGCGGGTCCCTGATCAAAGATATTATTGTTGTAATAGGCAAAATAT
>CACZQT010000323.1 GCA_902783295.1 uncultured Lachnospiraceae bacterium | reverse complement strand
CCGCTCATTTTTGCTTTATTATCTTTATTCACGCTCGTTTCCGCAATGGTGAATCCGGTTTCATCTGCTCATTTATTGCGCAAAAAAACGCCAGAAATGGATTTTCAGAAAAGACCCAAAGTGAGCGTATTCATGCGCAACGCGTTGATAAACAAGGGCTTTTTGCAGTTTTTCACCAATCCGGCCAGGCCTGATTAAGATGTACAATCCGGTATATGACGTTCCGTTTCGGTTCGTTTCTCATTTCCGTTTCTGAATATTTCCGGACTTGTTCTGTTTCCTTTGACAGGCTTTGTGTTGTATTTTGTCCATTAAATGCTCAAATATTGCGAATAAATGGATCATCTTTTGATCAGATGATCCACTTTTAACCGTAAACTGCAGCGGCTGCCCTGCCTCTTTCAATTTGCGAGCGTGACAGCGCTCACCACATACGGATCGCTTTCTTTGTCTCCGAGATAAGCAGACAGATAGAAATAATATCTGGTTATTGGTTCAAGGCCAGGGATCATGATCCAGTCTGTTCCCGCCTCCTCCCGCGCGTAAATATATGGATCCGAGTTTCCGGAACGGATGCGGATAATAACACCTTCCACATCTCCGGAAACTTCCCACGACAGGCTGATTGTTCTGCTATCAGTAGCAATTGCCGATACAGACGTAGGAGGCGGTAATTTCGTGGTTAACACCGCTGGATTGGAGAATACTGTAACACTCTGTCCAGTTCTGGTATTCTTTCCGGTCAGACTTACGCGGACAAACATGCCGTCATATCGGTTATCAGCGTTAAAGGTCAATGTGTCTGTTTTGTTTCCCACAAAGAAAGCGCTGTTGGTCAGGGATTTCCAAGGATCCATTCCATCCCAGCTGTATTCCCATTGGTAGCTGTCGGTGTAAAGGGCATCCACTGAGAAAGTGACCTCTTCACCGACTACAACTGACTGATCTGTCGGCTGTGTGAGGATAACCGGTTTCTTCAGTACCGTGAGCATGACAGAATCTGAAACAGTTTCGCCCCCGATCCCGATTGCAATGGCATGAAACAGATAACCATCAAAGTCCGGTGATGCATGAAAACGTAAAATCGGGCGATTGGTATCCATCCAGATATCATTGTCTGTCATTGCCGTCCAATGGTCCCCATCGCTGCTGATTTCCCAGCGGTAGGCGTTTGCATTCACAGCTAACACCTGGAAGAACGAAAGTGTACCCGCTTCGACAGTCTTACCAGCCGGCTGAACCACAAATTCCGGCGGCGGGATGATCGTCAGGCTGGCTGGTTCAGAAGCCCGTGAGCCGCCTTCTCCGGTCACGATGACGCGGAACCAATATCCATCATAGTCAAGAGCGGCAGTAAAGGACAGCGTATCTGATCTGTTTCCCTGCCAGAACAAGCCGTTGGTCAGTTCCGCCCAGTTTTCTCCGTTATCCTCACTGAATTCCCATTGGTAACTGTCGGCGTTTTCGGTTTCCACTGAGAAGGACACAACAGTGTTTGCTCCGGCGCTCTGATCTGCCGGCTGAATCAGGATCACAGGCAGCTGATCATAAGCCTGTTTGATGACTATCCAGACTGAACGGCTGATGATTCCATCTGCCGGAAGGCCATGGTCCCGCTCAAACTGCCTGACCGCTAATTCCATCACCGCTCCGTATGTGCCATCCGGTTCTTCAGAGTAATAGCCCAGCGCCCTCAGGTACTCCTGAACCAGCCGTACATCATCCCCGTAGCAACCGCGCATCATCTTCGGGAATTCATTTACATAGGATTCCCTGAGCCTGATCCAGGTCGTCAAACCGACTCTTCCATCCGCTGCAAGGTCCTTTTCACGCTGATACTGTTTGACCGCATTTTCCATGGCTGTGCCGAATACACCGTCCGCTTCTCCGGAAAGATATCCCAACAGAATCAGGTACTCCTGCACCTGACGCACGCTGGCGCCATGGCTGCCAAGCGCCATAAACGGATATTTTTCCTTCTGCAGCATTTTCAGCTTGTTCCAGGCAGCCAGGTTCACCTTTCCGTTCACTGTCAAGCCATTGCTGCTCTGAAACTGTTTCACGGCATTGACCATGGCCGTCCCAAACACGCCGTCTGCTTCTCCGGAGTAATATTCCAGCAAAATCAGATACTGCTGCACCAGAAGTACACGATCGCCGTGGCTGCCTGTCGCCAGCGTAGGAAATCTGTCTTCAATAGTATATCCTTTGGGTTCCGCCCATCCATAGGCATAGGATGCCGGTACCGCGACCATGACAGGATTGCTCACACCGGTAAACGCGTTGCCGGCAATATAAGTCAGGCTTTCCGGCAGATTGATTTTTTTGACCGATGAATAGGCGAATGCTTTGCTGCCGATTGTCGTCAGTCCTTCAGGCAGAACCACCTGATCGAGCTTCTTGTCGCCATAAAACGCTTCATCCTCAATGGATTTTGTCCCAGCCGGAAGTGTCAGGACAGCGGCGGACGCGCAGACACTGAGTACAAGAGCCACTGTCAGGACAAGCAAAAACGAGATTCCTTTTTTCACAGCTGTTCCGCTCCCCTCAAAAAGCTTTACTTTTATAATTATATAATGAAGAGGTCCGAAATACAAGAGCAGGAAGAAGTATGAACGCCGACGCGGT
>CACZQT010000322.1 GCA_902783295.1 uncultured Lachnospiraceae bacterium | reverse complement strand
TTATTCCGAGCTGTCCGTGGAGAAGGCAAAAAACTGCAACAGGGAAAGCATTGCTGCCGGGCGCTGCAGTATTCAGCAGGGAGATGTATCGGCTCTGAAGTTCGCCGGGGATACTTTTGATCTTGCCACTGCGTTTGAGACCGTATATTTCTGGCCGGGGCTTGAAAAATGCTTCACGCAGGTCGCACAGGTCCTCAAGCCGGGCGGATATTTTATGATCTGCAATGAATCAGACGGCATGGACGAGACCGCGCGGAAATTTGAGAAGATCATCGACGGAATGAAGCTTTATACGTCGGATGAGATCGAAGCGGCGCTGAGAGCCGCGGGCTTCTCAGAGGTAAAGAGCGACCATCATCCATCCAGCCCGTGGATAACCGTGCTGGCGAGGAAATAACTGTATATTAAACGGTGTTTACAGCCGTATATCCGGCTGTAAAAATATGAAAAAACAAGGAGAAAATGAAAATGACTGTTGGCGGAAAAATAGCTCTGTTTCTCGGAGGTGCACTTTTTGGATCGGCAGGGCTTAAGATCCTGTCCGGAAAAGATGCCCGAAAGGTATATAGCCACACGACCGCTGCCGTGCTTCGCTGCAAAGATGAAGTGATGAGGCAGGTAGAGCTTGTTCAGGAGGGCTGCTCGGATATCCTTGCAGACGCAAAACAGATCAACGCGGAGCGTGAGAAGGCTGACGAAGCTGAGTTCATAGAAAGCGCAGAGGCATGAGATTTCAGATAATGCATGAGTCGCCCGGCAGGATGCGCCTGCGGGCTGACATGCATTCAATGAGCCTGAGACAGGCGGACCTCATTGAGGCCTGGCTGCGCAGGCAGCATCTTGTGGATGATGTGACTGTTCACGAACGGACATGCGGCATTACGGTGATCTATCATGGTGACCGTTCGGCGCTATGCAGTATCCTGTCGGGATTCTGCTTTGAAGAAGCGGAAAAGTTATCAGACGGGCTGACCCGCAGCAGCCGGGAAATGAACCGGGAATATAAAGAGAAGCTGGTGTTTCTTGTAATAAAACACTATGCCAGACGTCTGCTGCTGCCCGTTCCGGTCAGGAGGATCCTGACGATCTTCAAAGCTTTTCCCCGCATACTGCAGGCGGTGAAGGTGCTCGCCTCCGGAAAACTGACAGTGGATGTTCTCGATGGTGTTGCTATCGGAGTTTCACTGCTGACCGGAGACCATCATACTGCCGGATCGGTGAATTTCCTGCTTAGAGTGGGTGAAACGCTTGATGAATGGACCCATAAAAAATCTGTAGATGACCTTGCCAGAAGCATGTCGCTTCAGGTGGATCAGGTATGGAAGCTCGAGCAGGATGGAGTTCAGAATACAGTTCCGCTGAGCAGCATTGTGCCCGGGGATCTGGTCATTGTGCATACAGGGCATATACTTCCGCTTGACGGCATCCTTGAGCGGGGCAATGTGATGCTGAACCAGGCCTCTCTGACCGGGGAAAGCGTACCGGTTGCAAAGAGACCGGGGGCAGCGGTATATGCCGGTTCGGTGGTGGAAGAAGGAAACTGTGTCGTACGAGTGACGCATTCCAGCGGTGAAAACCGTTACGACAGGATCGTGCGCATGATAGAGGATTCCGAACGCCTGAAATCCGGCGTTGAAAGCAGGGCGCATAATCTTGCTGACAGGCTGGTGCCGTGGTGTCTGGGCGGAAGTCTGATCACATGGCTTCTTACGCGAAACGTCGCCAGGGCAGTATCGGTGCTGATGGTGGATTTCTCCTGCGCGCTGAAGCTTTCTATGCCGCTGAGCGTATTGTCAGCCATGCGGGAGGCCGGCCGCCATAAGATCACGGTAAAAGGCGGCAAGTTTATGGAAAAGATCAGCGAAGCGGATACCGTTATATTCGATAAGACGGGAACTCTGACCAGAGCCTGTCCTACGGTGATAGAAGTTGTGCCGTTCAACGGCACGGATGAGAAGGATATGCTTCGTACCGCTGCATGTCTGGAAGAGCATTTTCCTCACTCGGTAGCCAATGCTGTTACCCGTGCGGCAAATGAACAGGGGCTCGATCACAGCGAGATGCACAGTGAAGTGGAGTATGTTGTAGCGCACGGTATAGTGTCAAAAATCGATGAAAAACGGGCAGTGATAGGCAGCGCACATTTCGTTTTTGAAGACGAAGGCCTGAAGATAATGCCTGAGGATAAAGAACGGTTCAATGCTCTGCCTGAGTCTGTTTCCTGGCTTTATTTAGGCATAGGGGGCGTTCTTTCCGCCGCGATCGGCATCGCAGAT
>CACZQT010000321.1 GCA_902783295.1 uncultured Lachnospiraceae bacterium | reverse complement strand
TTCTGACAGAGAAAACTCTTCAGAAGCTGCTGCAGAAAACACCGGTGATTCTTCCGAATAAACGGAATTACTTTATAGAAACCGGAGAGAGCCAGTTCGTTCATGCGCACGGGGCGGAAAATCTGGAAGTCCTGAAACAGGTGCTGGCGGAAAAAGCCCCGGCGTATCTGGATGCTTTTTCGGGCAGCATGTCCAGGACAGCCGGACACCGCTTCAATATGATGATTATGCGGAGAGAAGAGCTGGAGGCGTACTGCTCCTGGCTTTTTGATATTCTCTTTGAGACGGAAAGAAAAATGGGAACAGTGCCGTCCCGGATGATGGGATTTCTTTCCGAACGGCTGGTGGATGCCTGGATTGAAACAGAGAGGATTTCATACAGAGAACTGCCGGTGTTTCAGACCGAAAAGACGAACTGGGTGAAAAAAGGAGGCGCGTTCCTGCTGAGAAAAGTCAGAGGCCGGTGAAGAAATGAATCCTGAAGGCCGTTTAGGAAGACGTGTTCCAGGACAGATGATGGAAAGGGAGCCTGGTGACCAATGAGAAAAGGAATCATGGTTGTGCTGGACAAAATGAAAAATGCCCGATTCCGAAAGATTTTCTGGACCTGCATGGTGTTTTTGGTGATGGCGGTCATTTTTTATTTTTCTTCACAGGGAATCGTCAAATCTGAAGAAACCAGTGATATTCTGGCTGAGTTTCTGGGCGTGAAACAGCTGGAAGAAAACACACGGGTATCCAATCAGTCGGTTTTTCTGGGATTTTCCGTCCGTAAACTGGCGCATGTTTCTATCTTTGCCGTACTCGCGTTCTGTATGTTTCAGGCTCTGGAAGACCGGAAAAAAAGAAGTGTGCTTACGGTCGTCTTCAGTTATCTGTACGCGGTATTTGATGAAGTCCACCAGATCATGATCGGAAGACACGGAAGATGGCAGGACACGATGATCGATCTTCTGGGGATTGCTCTGGGGCTTGCAGGTGCGCTGGCACTTCCGTTTCTGTTCAGGGTTGTGGAGCACATACTGAGAAGGCAAAGCGTTTAAAACAAGAGCATTTGTGATGCAGCGTTTGTCCGGGAGGCAGAGATGAAAATGGATGTGACAGTGATCATTCCCATGTTCAACGCAGAGAAAACGATCGGACGCTGTGTAAAGTCAGCTGCCGGCCAGGCAGTGCGGGAAATTCTGCTGGTGGACGATGGCTCTGAAGACGGAACGCTGAAGGAAGCGGGAAAGCTGGCACTTCAGTTTCCGGAAGTCCGGATTCTGCAGCAGAAGCATGGAGGCGTTTCGAGGGCCAGGAATCTTGGAATTCGCAAAGCAAGAGGCGAATGGATTCTCTTTCTGGATGCGGACGACAGCCTGGCGGAAGGCGCAGTCCGCTGCCTGGCAGACCTGGTGAAGGAGCACCGGACAGACAACGGGGAAAATAAAGAGCGGGATGCATGGATACATGATCTGGTTCTGGACCTGGAAAACGAAGGCGAAAGAGTCTGCCGGAAAGCAAAAGAAAAAGGGAACTGCACCGCCCGGGAGAATATTGCTGAAGGTACAGGAATCAGGACGGATGCCTGCTGCGGAAGAGTTGTAAGGGGGAATATGCCGGCGGCGCTGGCGGGATGCGCCTGCAGATATTTTGCTGAGAAACATGACCTGCTGAATTATGTTCTGGAAGCACCTACGGACCGGCTCACCATTCACGGATGGATGTTCCGCCGCTGTATTTGTACGGAACAGGAGATCTTCTTTCAGCCGGAACTTCGTCTGGGGGAAGACAGTGACTGGGTGCTCCGGTATTTGTCTGCCTGTCATGGAGCTGTATTTACCGAACGTCCGGTTTATCAATATACGATTTCTCCGGATTCTGCAGTACATCGCTGGAAACCGGGACAGACGGAAGGGTATCTGGAGATGCTGGAAATGGTCGGAAGTACTCCGGCCAGCCGGGAGAGGAACTGGCCGCTGTTTGTCCTGACGAATCTGCTGCTGATCCTGACACACGATACGTTTCATCCGGCGAACCCGGCCGGCCGGCGCCGGCAGATCCGGGAGGCGGCGCGGCTGCGAAATCTTCCCGTATTCGCAGAAGCATTTGAAAAGGCGGATCTGTCAGGACTGGATGGGAAAAAAAGAATTGTTCTTCAGTGTATGAAATCCGGAAGAATTCTTCCGGTGTGGGCAGCCGTAAAAATACGACAGATGCAAAATGCAGGACATGCGAAATAGGACGACTGGCGGAGGAAATCTCAGGCGAAAGATTATATCTGTTGACTGAATGATTTCTACAAGCAATTGATTATATAAAGAACGAGGACGAACTGAGGTGATCCGAGAATGGCGGAGATAGATTTTGTGATTGCCTGGGTGGATGGTGAAGACCCGGAATGGAAAAAAAGAAAGGCAGCTGCCATTGGAAGTGAGCTCTCGGATGACCGGGAGGAGCGCTACAGGGACTGGGACCTGCTGCGGTACTGGTTTCGAGGCGTTGAGAAATTTGCTCCCTGGGTCAGAAAAGTCTGGTTCATCTGTGATCAGGAACCGCCGGCCTGGCTGAACCGGGAATGCCCGAAACTGGAAATTGTACGTCATGAGGATTTCCTGCCGGAAGAATACCGTCCTGCTTTCAGCAGTCATCCGATAGAATTGAATATGCACCGGATTAAGGGGTTAAGCGAGCATTTCGTGTATTTTAATGATGATATGTTCCTGCTTTCCCCCGTGAATGAAGATTTCTTTTTCCGGAACGGACTGCCCAGGGATTCTGCTCTGCTGAATCCTGTTCCCACGCTGGATCTGCGGGGCCGGGAAAAGGATGCGAGAATTTTTACGATCCCTCTGAACAACATGGAATATCTGAACCGGAGTTACAGCTTTCGGAAGAGCGTAAAGAAAAACCCGCTCAAGTGGCTGAATTACCGATATGGAAAAAGTCTGTTCCGGAATCTGCTGCTGATGGTCTGGCCCCGGTTTGTGGGCTTTGACGAACTGCATCTTCCACAGGCTTTTCTGAAATCCTCGTTTGTCAAAGCCTGGGAAACCGATGGAGATGTAATGGATGCGACTTCCAGACATTCTATCCGGAATGACAGGGATGTGAACCAGTGGCTGGTGCGGGAACAGCAGCTGGCCAGGGGGGAATTCGTTCCCCGCTCTCCGAAAACAGGGCTGGTCTTTGATCTGGACCGGGACAATGAAGCAGTAGCCCGGACAATCCGGCAGCAGACGGTGAAAATGATCTGCATGAATGATGCTGCTTTTGAAAAGAACCGCTTCCAGGCGATACGCGGCCAGCTGCAGGCAGCGTTTCAGACAATTCTTCCGCATCCGTCCGTCTTTGAGAAAGAAGAGGCAGGCCGGAAATGAGGCGGTATATCATCCGTATGGAAGAAGGCGAAGCCTTCAATGCAGCTTCGAAGGCCAGAAAGGATGCGGAGATTATTGCGGCCGGACTGGGATATGAACCGATTGTTTTCCGGGGGGGCAGGACAGCCGGCGGGGCGGTATCCGGTGCCGTCCGGCTTGCAATGCAGGGAATGCAGAACTGGAGAGATTTACTGAAAAAGGCAGAACCGGACAGTCTGATTCTGGTACAGTACCCGTTTTTCCCGGTGAAATCTGCCGTGCTGTTTCCGTGGGTCAGGCAGCTTGCGAAGAAGAAGAACCTGCGGTTTGCCGCCCTGGTGCATGACCTGGATTCCCTGAGGGGGCTGCATGGAAAGGCTGCGGAGTACAGCGACCGGAATATTTTGCCGTTATTTGACGCAGTGATCTGCCATAATGACAGAATGAAGGAATATCTGACAGCCCAGGGGGTGAAGAAAGAAAAGCTGATTCCTCTTGGAATCTTTGATTATCTGGTGAAGAACTCCCCGCAAAGCCAGCTGGAGGAGGCGGCAATTACATCTGAATCAACAGAAGACAACTGCCTTTCAGACCAGGAAAAAACGGGGAGGGCAGGTGGGAATACTGCCAGGCGGAATGCAGGCTCCGTGAACGGGTACATCGGTGATTCGCACAGTGGAGTGGTGATTGCCGGGAATCTTTCTCCGGAAAAATGCGGATACGTTTTGAAACTGGTCCGGAAAACGGAAGAAGGAACGATATTGCTGCACCTGTACGGAAAAGGACTGGAAGGTGAAGAACTTCCTGCACAGGTACGCTTTCACGGAGCATATCCTCCGGATTTATTGCCTGAGAAGCTGGAAGGGAGTTTTGGCCTGGTCTGGGACGGCGCTTCTCTGGATGCCTGTGAAGGCCGGCAGGGAGAATACCTGCGGTACAACAATCCACATAAGCTGTCCTTATATATGGCAGCCGGACTGCCGGTAATTCTATGGAGACAGGCAGCTCTGGCGGATTTTGTGGAAAAATCAGGCGCCGGCCTGCTGACGGACAGCCTGCAGGATCTTGAAAGACTGATCCGGAGTGTATCAGAGGATCAGTATGATCGGATGTGCAGGCGGGCGGAAATCACAGGAACTGCCGTCAGAGAAGGAGCTTTTCTGACGAAAGCATTACAGCAGGCAGAGAACAAAGTTCTGGGAGAGTGACAGAAGGAACTTTCGGTGAGGCAGCTGAATATACTGATATCATATGGCAGATGAACTTTATCCGGAAAATATCAACAGTCAGCTGTATCAGATATGGGAAAGGGGCTGGAATCGCAATGAAGCAGGCATCATTAAAAGGGAATTTCATAATGAATGCCATTCTTGCGGTATCCGGCTTTCTTTTTCCGATTATCACATTTCCGTACATTACCCGTGTTCTTCTCCCGGCAGGTACGGGAAAGATTACTTTTGCAACTTCACTGATCGCCTATTTCTCCATGTTCGCGCAGCTTGGTATTCCAACCTATGGCATACGGGCCTGCGCAAAGGTGAGGGATGACCGTGCAGCGCTGACCAGGACAGTCCATGAATTGCTGGGTATCAATCTGGCAATGGATGGGATTTCATATCTGCTCCTGCTTCCGGCGCTGCTTTTTATTCCCCGCCTGCAGGAGGAAAGGCTGCTTTTCGTCGTTATCAGCGCTACCATTCTGCTGAATTCCATAGGGATGGAGTGGCTGTATAAGGCGCTTGAACGATACACGTACATTACAATCCGCTCTATCGTGTTTAAAGCCATAGCCGTCGCGGCGATGTTCCTGCTGGTGAAAAACGAGAGCGACTATGTTATCTACGGCGGGATTTCCATTTTCGCTTCTTCCGCGTCCAATATTCTCAATTTTATCAATGCCGGAAAATATGTGGATCTGCGGAGACCTGAAGACTGTGACTGGAAAAAGCACCTGAAACCGGTATTTGTTTTCTTTGCCATGTCATGTGCGGCGACGATTTACACGAACCTGGATGCTCTGATGCTGGGTTTTATGACTACAAACGCGGATGTGGGCTACTATGGTGCAGCCGTAAAGGTGAAGAATATTCTGGTCAGTGTAGTGACTGCCCTGGGGGCGGTGCTGCTGCCCCGTTCGTCCTATTATGTGGAACATGGTCTGATGGATGAGTTCCGAAGGATCTCACGGAAAGCACTTCGTTTTGTGCTGATCTGCGCCGGCGGACTGATGGTGTATTTCATTCTATATGCCAGGGAGAGCATCCTGTTTCTGGCCGGCGGTGAGTATGAAAACGCGATTCTTCCTATGCAGATTATTATGCCCACGGTATTATTTATCGGATTGACGAATGTCCTGGGAATTCAGATATTGGTGCCGATGGGAAAAGAAAAGACGGTTCTTAAGTCTGAGGTGGCCGGAGCAGTGACGGATCTGGTGCTGAATGCCCTTTTGATTCCTCCGTTCCGGGCGGCTGGCGCTGCGGTGGGGACACTGGCTGCGGAGGCAGTTGTGCTGGGGATCCAGTATTACGAGCTGCGTACGGAAGTAAGGGAACCGTTTTCTGCCTTTTCATGGGGAACATGGGCTGCAGCTCTTACCGCAGGGGCAGCAGCCGGTTTATGGGTAAAATGGACAGGATGGACAGCGTTCTTTTCGCTGGCGGTTTCAGCGGTCTGTTTTTTCGCGGTTTACGGACTTTTTCTGCTGTGGCGGAAAGAGGAATTCGTCTGTGAACTATGGGGCTGGCTGCTCAGACGAGTGGGAAAACACTGACGGAGAAGAGTGCCCTGACGGGGACATTGCACCGGTGCCGCTGTTCCGGAAAAGAGTGCGGATGCCGGGGACCTGACGGTGTAAGATGTCTCCTGAAACAGGGGTAATGGAAGATACGGTAAGAATGAACTGGAGTCTGCTTTCATGGAAGCTGTAGATATAAAGGAGGACAAAGAATGAAGTACCAGAAACTGTTTACTCCTGTCAAGGTGGGCAGCATCACGCTGAAGAACCGCTTTGCCATGGCACCGATGGGTCCTTTGGGACTGGGAGATTCTGAAGGCGGCTGGAACCAGCGCGGTATAGATTACTATACCGAGCGTGCGAAGGGCGGCACCGGCCTGATTATCACGGGCGTTACCTTTGCGGACCAGAAAGTGGAGCTGCAGAACCAGTCCATTATTCCCATTTCCACCTACAATCCGGTGCATTTTATCCGGACCAGCAAGGAAATGACGGAGCGCGTGCATGCCTACGGCGCGAAGATGTTCCTGCAGATTTCCGGCGGCTTCGGCCGTGTGACCATTCCGACCAACCTGGGCGAATTTCCGCCTATTGCTCCGTCGGAGATTCCCCACCGCTGGCTGAATAAGATGTGCCGCTCTATTACAAAGGAAGAGATCGCCTCGATCGTGCATGATATCGGGGAAGGCGCCTTCAACGCCAAGCGCGGCGGTTTCGACGGTGTGCAG
>CACZQT010000320.1 GCA_902783295.1 uncultured Lachnospiraceae bacterium | reverse complement strand
TGGGGTTTGAGCAGCAAAACTGGCTTGCCAACAGTGATATTCCCGTGTTCTGGCTGATCAACACCGGCATCGGGATCTGGCAGGGCGCGGGCTGGGGCAGCATTATCTATATCGCCGCGATTTACAATATCAACGGCGATCTGCACGAAGCGGCAGCCATCGACGGAGCCAACCGCTGGCAGCGGCTGCTTCACATCACCCTGCCCGGCATTATGCCCATGATCATGATGATGCTTACGCTGAAGATCGGCCTGGTGTTCCGCGAAGGCTTTGACAAGATCCTGCTGCTGTATATGCCTCTGACCTATGATACCGCGGATTGCCTGCACACCTACACCTACCGCATGGCCTTCGGCGGGATGCCGAATTACAGCCTGTCCACCGCGTCCGGCCTTTTCCAGTCGGTGATTGCCACGGTCCTGCTGGTCATCTCCAACACACTCAACAAAAAGGCAACCGGATACGCGCTGTATTAAGGAGGGAAGGAAGTATGGTAGAGAAACAGAATACCTGGGGTACCATCGCCACCATCCTGATCTGCGCAGTCCTTGCAGTGATAGCTTTCTGCTGCCTGGCACCGCTGTGGCATGTGCTCATATCCTCCTTTTCAGACGGTCAGCAGCTGCTGGCACATGAGGGCGTCGTCCTGTGGCCGGTAGGCAGTCCAACCCTGGACGGTTACCGGCATGTGTTCCGCGACAACCGGGTACTCATGGGCTATGGCAACACACTGATCTATGTGATCGGCCAGATGGGCTTTGGTTTCGTGCTGAATGTACTGGGCGGATATGTGCTTTCCCGTAAAACCAAACTGGGGCCGGCCCTGACAGTGATCCTGGTGCTGACCATGATGTTCTCCGGCGGTACGGTGCCTACGTATATGACTATTCGCAGTCTGGGCATGACAGGCACACGCTGGGCGCTGATCATTCCCGGCTGCACCAACGCTATGTTCGTGATGCTGGCGGTGCGGGCCTTTGCCGGCGTACCGGAAGCCACGGTGGAAGCTGCCAAGCTGGACGGTGCCGGACACATCCGCATCATGCTGCAGATCATGATGCCGCAGGCGATGGGGCTCCTTTCCGTCGCACTCATCAACACGGGCATCCTGGCCTGGAATGCATGGTTTGAAGCTTCCATCTATGTCACCATGCAGCAGAACCTGTGGCCTCTGCAGCTGTGGGTGCGGCAGATCTCATCGGAAAGCGCGGATTTCCTGCATTATGCGGATCCGGATTACTCCCGCTACCTGATTCAATTTGTAGTCATCGTGATCGCTACCCTGCCCATTCTCATCGTGTTTCCCTTCTTCCAAAAGACGCTGGAAAAGGGCATGATGGCCGGTGCGGTCAAGGAATAAGCATGGAAATCTGCCGCAGATGCGGCAACAATATAAGGAGGTATTCTCATGAAACGGATCATTGCTCTGCTGGCTGCTTTCGTACTGGCGCTGGGCTGCTGCGCCGCAGCAACCGCTGAAGAAAAGACAATTGCCGGACAGTACTACGCATATTCATTCTATGCCGATGGGTATGGCGACTACACCTTCTATTTCCATTTTTATGAAGAAGACCCGGTGCTTGGCAGTGTGTTCTTTGCAGGGCTCTCCAACAACCGGATGAACTTCGCCGGCTTATACACCGTGGAAGAAAAGCCTTTTGAATACGCCTGCTTCCCCACCCGCGAGGCTGCTGCAGCGGAGGAAAAGGTCTACACCACCGGCACCGCGCCTTACACGATTCATTTCCTTAACTGGAATGGTGAAGAGTTTGACGCCTGCGGCTGGGATGGGGAAATCCTGTACAACAACTGCAAAGTAATCACTGGCGCCGGCTCCGGAGACATGTTTTATCACCTGGATGCAGAGCATAAGTACCAGGAAACCTATGATGGAGAAACCGGCGTGGATTACCTGAAGTTTGTGGCGGTGGACGATCCTACCTGCACCGTCAGCCTGTGCCATAACAAAACTTACACCGATATGATGGTCTACTTCATTGACGGCAACTGGACGATTGAGAAAGACGCGGAAGGCAATGCCACTTATACCCTCAAGCCTTTTGACGAAACGGAAGACACCGTCAGCCTGACGGTGGCCGCCGACCAGAAGACTGCAGTATATACCGATGCCGCGGGCGAAACCAC
>CACZQT010000319.1 GCA_902783295.1 uncultured Lachnospiraceae bacterium | reverse complement strand
TTCGACCTCTTTTATATCGGAGAAGGGGAAACCAGCCTGATTCCCCTGGTATATGCGTGGCGGGAAAACAGGGACCGGGGAGGTTCCCGGCAGGATTTCCTGCGGGCTGCTGCCAGGATACCGGGGATTTATGTACCCTCGCTGTATAATGTCACTTATCATGAAGACGGAACCATTTCTTCTTTTTCCCCGAGCGCCGAAGGAGTTCCGGCCGTTGTCCGAAAAGAAATCGTACGCGATCTGTCGCATACATACTACCCGGAAGCTCCTGTGATTCCTTTTATCAAATCGATTCAGGACCGCGTTGTGATGGAGATCCAGCGGGGCTGTATACGGGGCTGCCGGTTCTGCCAGGCGGGTATGGTATACCGCCCTGTACGCGAAAGAAGCCTTTCGTATCTGAAGGAACTGGCAAGAAAAATGCTGGATGCCACAGGTCATGAGGAAATATCATTAAGTTCCTTAAGCTCCAGCGATTATACCGGAATCAGGGAACTGATCGAAGGTATGATTGACGAATGCAGCAGAAGGCATGTAAATATTTCCCTGCCTTCGCTGCGGATTGATGCATTTTCCCTGGATGCCCTGCGGAAGGTGCAGGATATTAAAAAGAGCAGCATCACTTTTGCTCCGGAGGCCGGAACACAGCGCATGCGTGATGTGATCAACAAGGGGCTCACCGAAGAGGAGATCATGGAAGGAGCTGCGGAAGCTTTCCGCGGAGGCTGGAATAAGGTCAAACTGTATTTCATGCTGGGGCTTCCTACGGAGAGGGAAGAGGACATGCTTGGGATTGCGGAACTGTCGGAGCGGATCAGTGAACGCTTTTTTGACGAGGTTCCAAAGGAAAAAAGGCAGGGAAAGATTTCCCTGACAGCCAGCGCTTCCTTTTTCGTCCCGAAACCTTTTACTCCTTTTCAGTGGGCAAAAATGGAGCCGATGGAAGAATATCTGCGCCGGGCTCATCTGGTGAAGGATAACTTCCGGGAGCAGAGAAATCACCGCTGCCTGCATTTCCAGTATCATGACGCAGATGTGACCATCCTGGAAGGTATCCTTGCCCGGGGAGACCGGAGGGTGGCAGACGCAATCGAGGCTGCATACCGGAACGGCTGTGTGTTTGACGCCTGGTCGGAGTATTTCCACTACGACAGGTGGATGCAGGCCTTTGAGGGCTGCGGTATTGATCCGGATTTCTACACCCTGAGAGAACGATCCGCAGACGAAATTTTCCCCTGGGATTTTATCGATATAGGCGTTACAAAGCGCTTTCTAAGAAGAGAGTGGGAAAAGGCCATGGAAGAGAAAACCACGCCAAACTGCCGGGAAGCCTGCTCAGGATGCGGGGCTGCGGTTTTCGGAACAGGAATCTGTGTGGAAGAACGAAAGGAAAGAGGAAACCATGAAAATACGGGTACGGTTTGAGAAGGATGGCGGCCTGCGTTTTGTGGGACACCTGGACGTCATGCGTTTCTTTCATAAAGCCTTTCAGCGGGCAGGAGTCCAGGTGCGTTTTACAGAGGGGTTTCACCCTCATCCTGTAATGTCTTTTGCTTCTCCGCTAAGCGTGGGACTGCGCTCCCGGGGAGAATATCTGGACACAGAGGTGGAGGTGTCAGAAAACAGCCGTGAAATGACAGAACGTCTGAACAGGGAGATGGTCCCGGGCATCCGCGTGACACAGTTCCGCCGTCTTCCGGAAGTGGAAGGTAAAAAAGGAAACAGTGCCATGGCTCTGGTGGGACTGGCGGACTACAGGGTAAAACTGATTTCAGAAAAAGCAGATTTCTCTGCATCGGAGATGGCAGAAAAGGCAGTTCACTTTCTGGAATGTCCCGAAATTCTGACGTGGCGGAAGACCAAACACCGGGAAGAAGAAACAGATATCCGTCCCTGGATCCACCGGTTTGAATTTGTCCCGGAAACGGAAGAATTTATCATGCGGCTTTCGGCAGGCTCGGAATCCAACTGTAAACCGGAAACGGTTATGTCAGCTTTCCTGGAGTTCTGCGGCATCTCCCTTTTTCCGGAAGGCGAGGCACCGGCCAGAGAGAGCTGGCTGTCTATCTGCCGGATGGACCTGCTGACCGCTGACGGTATCTCCCTGGGAGATCTGGGGGAAGACATCCAATGAGTAAATATCTGATTACCCGTAAGGAAGGCCGTATCCTGGCAGCATCCTGGGACGGATCTCACGTTACGGAACTGTTATTTGAGGAAGAAGCCCCTTCGCTCAGAATCGGTGACATTTATCTGGGCAGAGTAAAGGATGTCATAAAAAACCTGCAGGCTGCCTTTGTGGAGGTGAAACCGGGAATTCTGTGCTTCCTCCCGATGAATCAGGAGGAACTGAAGACGATTCATGCAGGAGATATTCTTCCGGTAGTTGTAGAAAAAGAAGCACAGAAGACCAAAGATCCCGTGGTTTCCCGAAGGCTGAGTCTGGCAGGGCGTACACTGGTACTTGTTTCCGACAGAAAAAGGACAGCCCTGTCCTCCCGGATTCTGCATCCGGACAGAAGAGAAGCTTTAAAGAATCTTCTGCAGAATGTCTCGGAGAGAGAAGATATTGGTTTTATTGTCAGAACCAACGCTGAGACAGCAGAGCCGGAGGAGATTCTGGCAGAAGCGGAACAGTTGTCAGCTGTATACAAAGAAATCCTGGAGAAGGTTCATCACCGCACCGTGTTTTCGTGCCTGTATGAAAGTCTCCCCGCCTGGAAAGAAGTAATCCGTGATGCGGCCAGAGATGACCTGGAAGAAGTTGTTACCGATCAGCCGGACCTGTGGGAGGATCTTTCTGGACCGGAAGGAATAAAAAAGCTGGCTCCTCAGACAGGTCTGCGGCTGTACCGGGATTCCTACCCGCTGGAAAAACTGTACCGTCTGGATCATTTCCTGGAGAAAGCGCTGAGCCGTTATGTCTGGCTGAAATCCGGCGGTTCTCTGGTCATCGATTACACAGAAGCCATGACTGTGATTGATGTCAATACAGGGAAATATGAGGGGCGTAAACAGAAGGAGGGAACCCTGCTTCTGACAAATCTGGAAGCGGCACGTGAAATCGCTTTTCAGCTCCGGCTGAGGAACCTTTCCGGCATGATCCTGGTGGATTTTATTGATATGGAGCAGCAGGAATCAAAAGATACACTCCTGGAAACCTTTTCCCGTGAACTTGCAGGGGATCCCTGCCATGCAAGAGTGGTGGATATGACAGCTCTGGGCATTGTGGAAGTGACACGGAAAAAAGTCAGAAAACCTCTTCATGAGCAGCTGCGTGGAGAAACAAAAAAAGAATGATGATTGGCAGCTTCGTTGAAAAGAAAAGCCGGAACTGAGCCTTTAAACAGCAGCAAAAAGGTGACGGCTTCCTGGAAGGAAATGATTGATTCAGGAGAAATTTTGAGATATGATGAAACAGTGCAGCGGGACTCTGCCTGAAATTCCGGCAGTATTCCTGCACCCATGGAGGGAAGACTGTGAGTATTACCATCGTTGATTATGATGCAGGAAACCTGAGAAGTGTGGAAAAGGCACTTGCTTTTCTTGGGGCAGAAACCAGAATCGAAAGAGATCCCGAAAAGGTCCGCAGCGCGGAAAAGCTGATTCTTCCCGGTGTGGGGGCCTTTGGCCTTGCCATGGAGCAGCTCCGCAGTTTCGGGCTGGATGATGCTCTCCGGGATGCTGTCGCGAAAGGGACACCCCTGCTGGGCATCTGCCTTGGAATGCAGCTTCTTTTTGAAGAAAGCGAGGAAAGTCCCGGGGCAGCCGGACTGGGTATCCTTCCGGGAAAGGTGCTGCATTTCCCTGCGTCGGATGGCCTGAAGATTCCTCACATGGGCTGGAATTCTCTGAAGGTGCGGCCGGACAGCCGGCTGCTGGCCGGTCTCCCGGAGGACCCGTATGTTTATTTCGTTCATTCTTACTATCTGAAGGCAGACAGGCGGGAAGATGTAGCAGCACAGTCAGAATACGGACTGGTATTTGACGCGGCTGCAGAGAGAGAGCAGGTATTCGGCTGTCAGTTTCATCCGGAAAAAAGCAGCCGCACAGGCCTTGCCATTCTGAAGAACTTTATTTCCCTGTAACCTGTTAAAACCCTGAAAAAGACGGTATGGCCTGAAATACGGGGGAGCCGGTACCGGAGGAGGACGAATGTTTACCAAAAGAATCATCCCCTGCCTTGACGTGAACGGCGGAAGAGTCGTGAAGGGGGTCAATTTCGTAAATCTGCGGGATGCCGGGGATCCGGTGGAAATAGCTGCTGCTTATGATGCGGCCGGCGCGGACGAACTGGTTTTCCTGGATATCACGGCTTCTTCTGATGCAAGAAATATCGTGCTGGACATGGTCCGCAGAGTAGCGGAGACTGTCTTTATTCCGTTTACTGTGGGCGGCGGTATTCGTACAGTTGAAGATTTCCGGCAGATTCTGCGTGAAGGAGCTGATAAGATTTCGGTGAATTCCGCGGCAATCCGGAATCCCGGACTGATTGAAGAAGCTGCAGAAAAGTTCGGAAGCCAGTGCGTAGTGCTTGCCATAGACGCAAAACGGCGGTCAGACGGAAGCGGGTGGAATGTTTTTTTGAACGGCGGACGAGTCGACACCGGGTTGGATGCAGAAGAATGGGCTGAAGAAGCAGTGCGTCTGGGGGCAGGGGAGATTCTTCTGACCAGTATGGACTGTGACGGTACAAAAGCAGGGTATGATCTGGATTTAACTTCCAGGATTTCTCAGGCCGTGCCTGTTCCGGTGATTGCCTCCGGCGGGGCAGGTACCAGGGAACATTTTTATGAAGCTCTGACAAAGGGAGGGGCAGATGCTGCCCTGGCAGCTTCGCTGTTTCATTATAAAGAACTGGAGATCCATGAAGTCAAAGAATACCTGAGGGAACGGGGTATTCCTGTACGGCTGCAATAGTGGGAAAGATGGTTCACTTCAGAGTGACAGCTGAGACATCTGTCTGGAAAGGGCAGGAAGATGGCAGCAATTGCAAATGACTGGCTGGAGCCGCTGGCTCCGGAATTCCGGAAACCTTATTATAAAGAACTGTATCAGAAAATTCGTGAGGAATACCAGACAAGACAGATATTTCCCCCTGCATCAGATCTGTTCGCTGCTTTGGAGAAAACACCTTTATCCAGGGTCAAGGTTGTGATTCTGGGGCAGGATCCGTACCACGGGGAAGGACAGGCTCATGGACTCTGCTTTTCGGTAAGGCCGGGGACAGAGATTCCTCCGTCTCTTAAGAATATTTACCAGGAACTGCATGATGACTGCGGCTGTTATATACCGAACCACGGATGTCTGGAAAAATGGGCAGACCAGGGAGTGCTTCTTCTGAATACGGTTCTGACAGTCCGTGCTCATCAGGCGAATTCCCACCGCGGTCTGGGATGGGAACAGTTTACAGACGCTGTTATCCGTATCTGCAATGAACAAAAACGTCCCATGGTTTTCCTTTTATGGGGAAGGCCTGCCGGTGCTAAAGCGTCCATGCTGAACAATCCCGAACATCTGGTGCTGAAGGCGGCGCATCCGAGTCCGCTTTCTGCTTATAACGGTTTCTTCGGCTGCCGTCACTTCAGCCGGACAAATGAGTTCCTTCAGGCTCACGGCGTCAGTCCTGTTGACTGGCAGATTGAGAACAGATCTTTTACATGAATATTCACACAGATTGTGTTTTATATATAGAGGAATATTATGGCAGACAATCAAAATCCACAGGACGAACAGTCCTTTGAACATCTGATATTTGACTGGAACAACCCTTCCATGACGACGCGGCCCGCACGGCAGGCCAGGGAAGAAGCACAGAAGGTGTCGGAAGAAAACCGTGTAAAACGCGAAGAAATACACCAGTCGACAATAGAGGAACGAAAAGCAGAACTTCTTCGCCAGAGGCGTGAGAAAACGCAGAATACTTCCAGGTTATCCGGTACAGCAGGAGGGAGGAGAAATGTCCGCCGTCCTGCTGCAGCAAAAACCCGCACAGTTCGGAAGAAAACCGGTGGAAACGGATGGCTGAAGAGCCTGGTTCCGGCAGGGGGAATTCCCAGGACATGGCTGATCCGGGGCGGAGCTGGCATGGCCGCTGTTCTGGTGCTGATCATTGTGATATGGGGACTGACGCATATGGGCGGCGGTGCCAGGCGCAGGGCTCCTCAGATCGACAAATCTCTCCCGTCATATATTTATGAAGACTATCTGTCTGTTAATCCCTGGTCCAGGCCCGGAATCAGTGCAGATGCCATAACCGGGATCGTAATTCATTATACAGCAAGTCCGGGTACGGAAGCTGAACAGATGAGGGACTATTTCGAAAGCCTGGGAGAAGGCAGCGGGACGAGAGCCAGCAGTCATTTCGTGATCGGTACGGACGGAAAGATTCTGATCTGTGTACCGCTGGGGGAAGTAGCGTATGCTTCCAACAGCCGGAACATGGATACGATCTCTATCGAATACTGCCATTCGGATGAGAGCGGGGCTTTGTCCGAGGAATGCTACCGATCTCTGGTAAAACTGACAAAATGGCTTCTGGACCGTTATTCTTTATCTGCAGAGGATGTAATCCGGCATTACGATATTCTGGGGAAAGTCTGCCCGAAATACTTTGTGGACCATCCCGAAGACTGGGAAAAGTTTTTGTCGGATGTAGAGAAGGAGCCCGTTTCAGACGGAACCTGACACTCTGCCGGAGAAAAAGAAAAGTCAAATATCCACAAATATCTACTAGACAATCTTATGAAAAATCACTATAATAGAATAGATTCCGGGAGTCTTGGGGGTAATAAGCTGTCAGACTTCCCGAATAACCCGACACTCTAGCGTCAGTTAAGGAGGATTTCACTATGGCTAGAAAGTTTTCCCTTGCGTATCTGACCATCCCGGGCGTAAATCCCATGGATCAGATCAAAATCGCCAAAGAAGCCGGCTATGATTATGTCAGCCTGCGTACCATTCCGATGCACCTTCCCGGTGAGCCGGAATTCCTGCTGGACAAGGATCCCGCCCTGTTCGAAGCCACGAAGGCTGCCCTGAAAGAGTATGACATGCCTCTGATGGATATCGAACTGGCCCGCGTGCGTCCTGACCTGTCCATCGATGAATACAAACCTGCTTTCGAAAAGGCTGCTGAACTGGGCGGCACCGATGTCCTGGGCAGCATCTGGACCCGTGACAAAGCCTGGTATACCGAGACGGCCGGCAAGATTGCTGATATGGCAAAGGAATACGGCCTGAAGTACAATATCGAATTCCTGCCCTGGGCTGGCGTCCGCAACCTGCAGGAAGACATCACCCTGATCGACAGCCTGGGCCGCGACAATGTATTTGTCATGGTTGATACCCTGCATGCAGGCCGTGCCGGCGTAACAGCTGCTGAACTGGCCCGTACTCCTGCGAAGTACTTCAACTTCATCCATCTGTGCGATGGCCCTGCCGGCCCCGACGGAGATCCCGTACTGGACAACATCAAGGATGACCTGATGCTCTACACAGCCCGCGAAGCCCGTTACTATCCGGGCGAAGGCTGCATGGATATCGCCGGCATGGTAAAGGCTATGCCGAACATCCCGCTGTCCATCGAGCTGCCTAACCTGAAGGAAATCAAGGCACGCGGCAATGCCGGTCATGCTGCCCGCTGCCTGGAAGTTGCAAAGGCTTACTTTGCTGCCAACGGTATCGATTGATTGACGAAAAATACGGTTTCGTTATGATTAGCCCTTTTTAATAGCGATATCATACCGTATAATACAAAAGAAGTATAGAAAAGTGGGGGAAATCATTTGACTTTACTATATTTCTGGTGTATGATGAAGTCGTCACGAGGGATTTGGATTCTGCGGCAAGCAGTTCCGGATTCCTGTAAAAAGGGATTTACCCATCCCCACGGAATCCGTGGGGATGGAAAATATTTTTAAGGAGGAACCTACCAATGAGCAGAATGAGTAACATGGTCGAGCGTTACGAAGAGCTGAAGCTGACGCAGGATCAGATCGATGACGTTGAGGCTTGTTTCGCCCGTGCCGACAAAGCACAGCTGGAATTCGAAAAATGGAGCCAGGAAGACATTGACCGCGCCATCACCTCTATCGCACAGAAGGTTGCAAATTCCAAGACCTTCCATGAACTGGTAGAAATGGGTATCGTGGAGAGCCGTTTCGGTGATCCCATCTCCCGTGAAAACAAGCGTTTCAAGATCCGTGGTATCCTTCGTGACTGCCTGCGTGAAAAGTCTGTCGGCAAGATCGGTGAAATGCCCGAAAGAAAGATCGAACTGTATGCGAAGCCCGTTGGCGTTATCGCCTGCGTTATCCCGGCTACCAACCCCGACCTGACGCCTGCCGGCAATGCAATCTATGCCCTGAAGGCTCGTAATGCCATCATCTTCAGCCCGCATCCCCGCACAGCGAAGACTTCCCGCAAGACCATCGACCTGATGCGTGAAGGCCTTGCCCGCGTAGGCGCTCCTTTGGATCTGATCCAGATCCTGGGCACCAACGGATGCAAGATCAACAAGGGCATCTCCGAAGCTCTTATGACCAAGTGCGACCTGGTTATCGCTACCGGCGGCCAGGGTGTTGTACGTCGTTCCTACAGCTCCGGCACCCCTGCTTTCGGTGTAGGCGCCGGCAATGCTACCATGATCTGGGACGAAACCGCTATCCAGGATCTGCATCATGCAGCTGACAACACCATGCGTTCCAAGACCTCCGATTTCGGTTCCGGCTGCTCCGCAGACGGCAACGTTATCATCCATGAGAGCATCTGGGACGAAGCCCTCAAGGCTCTGCAGGAAGTTGGCGGCTACATCATGACCGAAGAAGAGCAGGACAAGATGCGTCATGCAATGTGGGATGAAGAAATCCACAGACTGTCCGATACTGTTGCTCTGTCTGCTATTGATATGGCGAAGAAGGCCGGCTTTGAAGTTCCGGAAGGCACCCGCTTCCTGATCGCTTCCCATAACACTGGTGTGTATGAGAGCGGCGAAGCCGGTATCTGGGCTCGTGAAAAGCTTTCCACCGTTCTGGCTGTCCACAAGTACTGCGGCGAGTTCCAGAATGCTATCGACGCTATCATGACCATCCATGACAAGTGCGGCGGCAAGGGCCATTCCGTTGGTATCTTCTCCTTCGATGATGACCACATCCACAGACTGGCTATGGTAGCCCGCGTTGGCCGTATCATGGTTCGTCAGCCTCAGTCCAAGGCAAACTCCGGTTCCATGAACAATGGTATGCCTATGACTTCTTCCATCGGCTGCGGTACCTGGGGCGGCAATGCCACTTCCGAAAACGTGCATCTGCATCACTACATGAACGTCACCTGGGTTTCCCGTGAATATGAGACACCCGACTGGCAGACCGATGAGGAACTGTTCGGTGAGTTCTATGATCCGGAAATGGAGAAGGTGCAGTATTCTGCATACAACTCCAATGATGCTATCTAATTGAATCTGCGTGTTCACTGGAGCCTGCCCGGATTCTCCGGGCGGGCTATCCGGCGCTTTTTTGGAAGCCGGGATTAAACCTGCACTTGAATGGCTGCGCTTCCTGCGCACTGTTTAAAGGAAATAAATAAGGAGAGAAATCGCCCTATGAAAAGATTAGTTTCCGACGGCATCGTCGACTATCTGGAGAGAAGAGGAGTTGAATATGTATTCGGTCTTTGCGGTCA
>CACZQT010000318.1 GCA_902783295.1 uncultured Lachnospiraceae bacterium | reverse complement strand
CGCTTTTTCGCTGACCCCTGCGGGATAGAAGTACAGTCCGACGATGGCATAGTTGCTCTTCGGTTCCTTCGGCTTTTCTTCCACAGAAAGCACCTTGACTCCATGGTCCGATTCCTTGGAAAGACGCTGAAATTCCATAATGCCGAAACGCTCCGGGTCCTCCACGTAATATCCGAAGATCGTGGCATATCCGTTCTCAGCGTCCTTCACCGCTGCCTGCAGCTTATGTCCGAGCCCGTTCCCATAGAAAATGTTGTCCCCCAGGATCATGGCACAGGGTTCGTCCCCGATGAACTCCTTCCCGATTGTGAAAGCCTGCGCAAGACCCTCGGGCTTCTCCTGCACGGCATAGCTCAGCGTTATGCCAAACTGACTTCCATCGCCGAGAAGCTGCTGAATCCGAGGCGTATCTTCGGGCGTAGAGATAATCAGGATATCCCGAATCCGCGCCAGCATCAGCGTGGAAAGCGGATAGTAGATCATCGGCTTGTTGTACACCGGCAACAGCTGCTTGGACGTCACCATCGTCAGCGGGTACAGCCTTGTGCCGGATCCCCCGGCGAGAATGATTCCTTTCATCTTATGGTCTCCATTTCTTTTTTTCTGCGGCATAGCGAACAAAGCCGTCAGGTCCTACTTGCCATTGCGGAAAACATTCGATTTTCTGCTGGTCAGCGGATACCATCGTCATCGCCCTTTCCTCTTTGATACACATATTCTACCACATATCGCCAACGGAAAACGGCTCTGATTTGGAGTTTTGATCTGGAGGATCCGTTATTTTGACAGCGCAATTTTCAAATGTTTTGAGCAGATCCTCTCAGATTACGGAACAGTTGCCGAAAAAAATTCATACCGGACGTTTCATAACGATATGTCCTCCATATAATTTGTTCCGTTAGTCTTATACAAAAAACATGGAGCTGTTTTTCGACATTCTTTCCGGGCTGTCTGCTCTTCTGACTTTGCTGGCTCACTCTGTGAGAGCATCTTCCTGACTGTATAATTCTTCTGAAACTCCCTGCATCATTGCAGCCAGGACAGCCCGGGACCATGTGCTGTACTGTTTAATTTGGTAATCCGCCAGGGTGGTCGGATTAAAATCAAAATAGTTGTTGGAGTAGACAGGGATCAGCGGCTCGACTTCCACAAATCTCTCCTGAAAATCCATCCACTTCCTACAGTATTCCTGAAGTGCGCCCGGCGCCGTCTGGCTTATGTTAACCGCCAGTTCATAGAGTGTTTCGTCATCCGAGCCGATGTAGTTGTATGCTCCGCCAGGCTCGAACTGAGGACCGGGTTCAAAAAGAACGTCGAAATCCCTCGCAAGAAAGATCAGGTCATACGCTCTCTCCTCATGCCCGTAGTACTGCTCCAAAAGTCGGCCGGAACTCTCGACAGTCAGCTTAATACCGGCTTCCGCCATTGGCGCGATCAGGAGCTCCAAGGCAGCCCCGACACCGGAGCCTTCTCCATACAGCAGCTTCAGGTCAAGTGCCTGGATGTTGCCGTTGATCATCTTGCAGCGGCAGTCATCTGATAAAGAGTCATATGGTTCGCCGTCCCGATTCAGAACCCAGCCGTCTTCCTCCAGCAGCCGCACCGCTTCTTCCGGCTCCCCGTCATGACCTGAGAGCGATTCCAGCCTTGAGGCCAGGTCTTCCCACGCCTTGATCTCGCCCTCATAGGCATCAAGATCTTCCTGGGACGCGTCCGTTTCCGGTTCCTCCACCGGTAAGGCGACTTCTCCGCTCAGCAGCCGATACATCCACTGGCCAATACCGTAATACCCGTCCACCCTCATGCCATAGCTGTTTACTGCCTCATTTACCAGTTCATCCTTGTTGATGACGGCGGCAAGGGCTTTTCTCAGATCCGCACTGTCAAAAATCTCATTCTCCCGGTTGAATCCAATAAAGCTCAGTCCGCTCCTCGGGTAACTTTCACTCGTGAAACGCGGATCCCTTTCAAGTGTGTCCATGCCATCACGGATCTGGGAAGCGCTGGTGATTCTGGTAAGAAGGCCGTATTCACAGTCTGTCAATTGAGTGAACATGGTTTCCGGATCCGCCCGACGGAATACGATTCGCTCAATACTCGGAATCAATCCGTGCGAATCTCCCTGATAATACTCGTTCCGTTCAAGCTGTGCCTCTTCTCCGTCAAAGGATACCAGCCTGTATGGGCCACTGGTCACACCGGGGTGGGTCAGATAACCTTCTTCACCAAGGATTGCGTTTTCCAACACTGCGGCATGGAAAGGCCCTCGAATCAGGACTCCGTCGCCGTTGTCCTCGATTATACAGCCGGGTGCCAGTAGCCGGATTGGATAAGGATTGCAGTCCAGCAGTCCCAGCTCAAAGAAAACCGGGAGGATTTCATGACTGATGGTGATGCTGAGCCTGGTGTCATCCAGAACCCGGATCCCGCTGAACACGGGGATATTGCTCTCAGAATCATCTTCCGGGTCAGCAGCCCAGCCGTTTCTGTCTATTTGTTCGACATACGCTGTCCGGTCGCTTATATAGGCGTCATAGCCCGCAAGATAGTTCAGGCCTTCAGGCGTGCCACCCAGTTTCGCAAGCTCCGGATCCATCCGCAGCAGGAAGGAAAAAGCATAGTCCCACACCGTGATCGTGCTGCCGTCGCAGTACTGCAGATCGTCACTGAGTGTAAACGTATAGATATGATCCCCGTCATCGTTTTCCGTTATCTCGCAGTCCCAGACTACAACCGGATTCAGAATAGATTCGCCGTTATCGCTGTCCCATTCCACAAGATTGTATCCATGAATCAGGCTGCGCACATCTCTGTCGCTGGAGCCGTTTCCCCATATGGATGTAAAGAAGGTGCCGTACATCGGCATTGTGGTGCCAACCACCAGTTCATCATCTGAATAGGTCAGAGGCGGAAGATCCGATTCTGTGTCATCCCCGTCAGCATCGGCCTCCGTCATCTCGGAGATAGATGCGGGCTCTTCCAAGTCAGCCTCAGCGTATGCCGTTATCTCTTGCCGGGGCTGCCGGTCAAACACCGGAATCGATGCCAGAATAATCACTGCCAGCAGGAAAGCCGGAATTCTTTTCATTTCGTACTCCTCCCGTTCCGGACTTCATCATTCATAGCTCTCGCCCGTACCCGTATTGACAACACCGATTTCCAAGGGAACTTCATAGCTGACGACAGCGCTCTCAGCCTGTGCAGTATTGGATGTATTGCTGTAGCCACTGCTGTAGTAATTATTTCCGCTGCTGTAATCGTAGCTGTCATAGCT
>CACZQT010000317.1 GCA_902783295.1 uncultured Lachnospiraceae bacterium | reverse complement strand
GATCCCCGTTCTGACCATGGGACCGATCGGGATCACGCCGGAACTTAAGCGCCATGGCTATGGAAAGAAGCTGCTGGACTACTGCCTTAATAAGGCCGCAGCCATGGGCTTTGGCGCAGTACTGTTCGAGGGAAATATCGGCTTTTACGGTCACAGCGGCTTTGACTATGCCCGAAACTTCGGCATTCGCTATCATGATCTGCCGGAAGGTGCAGACGATTCCTTTTTCCTCTGTAAGGAGCTCATTCCCGGGTATCTGGATGGTATCACCGGTGTCTACCAGACTCCGCAGGGTTACTACGTGGACGATACGGATGTGGAGATATTCGACAAAGACTTTCCCCCGAAGGAAAAGCTGAGACTCCCGGGACAGATTTTTGGCTGAAACAACAGTCCAAGGACAGAAAGAGATGCAAAGCAGCCGTGTGGATGCGCAGGTGCGCGGCAAATGATTCGTTTATCTGTTGATCGAAAGTTCAAAATACCCCAAAGCCCCGGAAACCGATGGCTCCGGGGCTTTGGTTCTTTTGCATGCAGGTGCCGACAGGCGCTATGAGGGATACTTGCTGCTTATTTCCTCTGCATCGTCTCCAAGGAGAGTACAACAATGGTAAATTTACCGAAAACCGCGCCTGGCACATGGGGAATGACGGAACCGTTGGAAATCACTTCGCGGCAGAGAAGCGGAAACTGAAATAAAAGGAGAATGCAATGAAAAAAATAAAAACATTTCTTGTAATGATGATGGTCTTTACGCTGGCTTTTGGGTTTACAGCCTGTGGAAGCAGCCCACAAAAAGAGACACCGAATGCTCCTGCGGAAGAGTCAAAGGCAGATTCTGCGGAAACCACACCGGCAGCAGAGTCTGCGTCAGGTGTTGCTGAGCCGGAAGTTTCTTCCGAAACCGTATCAGTTGATGCTGTCATTCTGGGCTTTTATCGGAACCCAGACAGCGCTGATCTGTAGAAAGACTGCCGGGAAGACGGAAAAGAAAAAGAATCTGCTCCTCCCTGCAGTTGCCGTCATGGCATCAGTAATCATCGGGATCGCACTGGTGCTCATTTTCCCGCCGGCGGACGGACAGATGACTTTTGGAAATACAGGCTGGTCCACACAGATATCATAATGATTCGAAATAAAGAACCCCTGGAATCTCAATGGCTCCAGGGGCTTTCTGTAATTTTTGTGGCCACAATAATATTGACGGTTTTGGCGGGTAATGGTATAGTTATAAAGAGCTGTTGCGCTGAAAAAAGGGGGGCTCTGATATGGCCAGGCCGAAGAAGGATGATGCCCGCAAAATCACATATAAGGTGCGGCTGAATGAAGACGAAAACCGCATCCTGGAAGAGGCGAGTGAATACGCTGCCTCCCCGAAATCGGAGGTCTTCAGAGCGGCTCTGCACGACTATCACCGGACCGTCTGCCGGAACCGTGCGAAGGAGGAGAAGCGGGATGCCGCACCGGATATGAGTGTTCCCTGCGGGAGCGGAGCCATCAACATCCGTGTTGGCGCTATTATTCTGAAAGACGGACGCTTCCTGATGGTCAGGAACGATCTTTCCGATTATTTTTATTCTGTCGGCGGGCGGATCAAGTTCGGAGAGACGGCAGAAGAAGCAATACTGCGTGAGGTCCTGGAAGAGACCGGCGTGAAGATGGAAATCGATCACCTGGGCTTTGTCATGGAGAATTATTTTATCGGAGATTCCCCGGCCAAAATGGGCAAAGATATCTACGAGCTGGGGTTTTATTTCTACATGAAGGTACCGGAAAACTTTGAACCAGTGTGCGGCAGCATTACGGAAGACGGGCAGACGGAATATCTGGAATGGGTATCGCCGGATGAACCGAGAACCATCTTCCCGGCATTTTTCAGGACAGAGCTGGATATCAACGACAGAACCGTAAAGCACAGGGTGAAAGATGACCGGCAGAACCGTAAAGCACAGGGTGAAGGATGACCGGCAGATCCGTAAAGCGCAGGGTGAAAGATAACCAACAGATTCGCAGAATATAAGACGAAAGATGAACCTTTTCAGATTCTGCGATTCTGTAAGGAGGAGAGGAAAGGAATATAACACTGGAAGAAGGCGGACAGTCATCTTATGAATTACACATTGCTTGGCAATTCGGATCTGAAGGTATCGCGGATCTGCATGGGCTGCATGGGATTCGGAGATTCCGGGAGGGGCCAGCACAGCTGGACGATCGACGAGGAGCATACGAGAGAAATCATAAAGCGCGGGCTGGAACTGGGCGTGAACTTTTATGATACGGCGATCGCCTACCAGAGCGGATCCAGTGAGCAGTAT
>CACZQT010000316.1 GCA_902783295.1 uncultured Lachnospiraceae bacterium | reverse complement strand
GATGGAACTGGAAGGTGAATCCGGCTGGTACGTGGGAGTTATGGCAGGTGAGGATAATTTCGGCGGTTTCCTTCCGGACGGCAGCACACTGGCGGGAACACTGCCGGATCTGGATGGCAACGAATACAACGTAGAGGTATCCGAAGAAGGGGAAGAAGGTCTTCTGCTTCAGATGGAAGGCGGGGAAACCTTACATTTCATCCCCTGGGACATTCCGGATGCGAACATATTCGTCACGATCAATACAGAAGGCGTCGGCAATATCGAGTATGCCGAAGGGGAAGAAGCTCCGGAAATCGATGAGGAATATCCTTATCAGTCTGCACAGATCAACCTGGCGGAACCTGCGGAGCATACGTTCCTTGCCTGGACGAACGAGGAAGGCTGGTCGTTCACAAAGTGGACGAAGGATGGCGAAGATTTCTCCACCGAACCGCAGATCACACTCCTGCTGGATGAGAGCGCGGATTACGTGGCTGTATTTGATTATGACGGGGAAGGCTATGAAGAAGACGGTTATGAAGAAGACGGACAGAACCCTGTCATGAATTTTACCGGCCCGTATGTCTGCGGCAGAGCCCGCGCCATGGTGGAAGCGGAAGGCAGCGAGGATGCCAGAGTTACCATTACCTGGGGCGGCAGTGCCTGGGACGAGGCTGAGTGGGTTATGAGCGGCTGGTTCGATCCGGAAACACTGACCATGGAATATGACAACTGTGTCCGTACGGACAGAGTGTATGATGCCAGCGGCGCAGCAACGAGTGAGGCAACGGTCTTTGAAGGCGGCACAGGACGGATTGCCTTCAGCAATGAAGACCTGACTTTCACCTGGGAAGACGATCAGTCGGAATATGAGGAACCGCTGGTGTTTGAGTGGTCCTTCTGATAAGTGGGAAACTGGAGTTTAAAAGAAAAAGAAACGGCCGTCCGGGGCGCCCCGGACGGCCGTTTCCTTTTCCGCCTGCGGCTATTCTGGAATGATGCACTGAAATCTGTTTGTGAAGCCGGCCTCTGTACTGGCTGAATAGTTCAGGACTGCGGTCGTGCCTTTCAGCACCGAATATGACAGGCTGTTTTCTGAACTGGCCGGGTCGAAGGGGACTCCGTTGTACAGGACGGTTATATCGGTTATTTTCTCCTTTTCAGAATACGCCGCGGTAAAACGTATATGCGGTTCGGGCAGCACGGGAAGGAGAATCTGCTGTACAAGTTCTTCGAATATCAGGTGGATGCGGTATTTAGTGCGCGGTGAGATGACGTTCTGCAGACAGTAGCGGTCGATCTCAGAGGCTGCATTGAAGAAGTCATACTCGCAGCTGTCGATGTTCAGTTCCAGTACCTTCAGCCTGCGGATGAAGCGCTGCGTCAGTTCTTTCTGCGGGTGATCAAAAATCTGCTCCGGCGTGCCGTCTTCGTATATACCGCCCTGGTCCATGTAAAACACCCGGTTTCCGATGGCGCGGGCAAAGCTCATCTCATGGGTAACGATCAGCAGGGTCCTGCCGCTCCTGGCCAGGTCCTGAATGACGGCCTGCACCTCGCCTGTCATTGTGGGGTCGAGAGCACTGGTCGGCTCGTCCAGCAGGATTACGTCCGGGTCCATGGCCAGGGTGCGGGCGATGGCGACACGCTGCTTCTGGCCGCCGGAAAGCTGCTCGGGATACTGGTATTCCCACCCCTCCAGGCCAACACGTTTCAACAGGCGTACACCGGTCTCATAGGCTTCTTTCCGCGACTTTTTCAGAATATCCATCGGAGCAAGCATCAGGTTTTCTATGACTGTCAGATGGCCGAACAGATGAAAGCTCTGGAACACCATGCCCATCCGCCGTCTGGCTTTCGTCAGATCGTATTTCGGGGCGGTGATATCTGTGCCGTCGAGGAGAATCTGTCCGCCGGTCGGGCGTTCCAGCATATTGATGCAGCGGAGCAGTGTGGATTTTCCGGTACCGGAGGGACCGATGATGGAGATTACATCCCCGTCGTGTATGACGGCGTTTACGTCCCGGAGCGGACAGGCTTTATTATATTTCTTTTCAAGATGGATAAGTTCGATCATCTGCCTTCAACCTCCTTCCGGATTTTTTCTGGCGTACGCTTCCGCAGGTCGATTTTCAACTCGACCCGGTTTACAAGAAAGGTGAGAAGGGCTGCCAGAACAAAGTAAATGACCGCCACGGCGATGAGCGGGAAGAAAGCCTCGTATGTGCGGCTGCGGACGATGTCGCCCGTCTTGGTCAGGTCCTGTACCGCTATATAACCTACAACAGCCGTTGCTTTGATGATCGCGGTGATCTCAGCTTTGTAGGCCGGCATGAAATGCGGCAGGGCCTGGGGCAGAATGACACGGAAAAAGGCGCGAAGGTTCGTATAGCCAAGGGCGTAGGCTGCTTCCAGCTGCCCGCGGTCAATGGCGCCGACGCCGGTTTTCATCATGGAGAACACTGACGCGCCGAACACCAGCGTAAAGCCGATCACAGATACCGATTTGCCGGAGATCACGACATTGCCGAACACAATGTAGTACAGCACCATCAGCAGGACGACAACAGGCAGGCCCTGCACAAGCCACACGCAGAAGCGCGCGATGGCGTTTGCCGCGGGATGTCCGTTGCGGCAGAGCATGAATGTGAAAAAGCCCAGAAGCGTGCCGAAAAGGATCGACAGCACCGTAATCAGAAGCGTCGTTCCGATGCCGGAGAGGAAGAGCTGCCAGCGGTTTTCACGGAGAAAGGTTTTCTGAAAATTCTCGCGGATATCCGCCCAGAAAGAGGCGCTTCCGCTCTGTTCTGCGTCGCGTACAAGCACGCCGATCTCCACCAGCGAGTACGGGTCGGAGAAGGGGATTGCTTCCTCCCGCTCCGGCGTGACAAACAGATTGGACATGATGCAGTCAATATCGCCGCCCTGCGCTGCTGCGACGATTCCCTCGAAGTCGTAGACCTTGAACTCCAGTTCTGCTCCGACCCAGGCGGCAAAGCGCCGGGCCAGCTCGATTTCCTGGCCTGCCAGCTCTGTGCCGGCATAGTAGGAATAGGGCACCAGACTTCCGGTAGTGCCGACAACCAGATGCAGCGGGGCGGATTCCGGGACCGGGATATCGGGCATGGTCTCATTGTTCTGCACGATCCAGCGGAGCTGCATGTCATCCAGTGTGCCGTCCGCTTTGATTTCGGCGATGAATTCGTTGAGCTTTGCTTCCAGATCCGGGAATTTCGTTACGGGAGAGATTCCCACCGCAACCCGGTTTCCTTCCCCCAGTGTCGCATCCAGGAGCCGGACGCCTTTCTGACCGCTCTTTATGGCGAGTTCCATCTGACGCCTGTCATACACAAAGGCGTCGAGTTTGCCCTGGCTGACGGCTATGAAAGCAGAAATGTGATCCTTCATATATTCGATCTGTGCCTGAGGCAGTTCCCGGGCGACAAGCTGGTCCTCTGCCGTATCTGAATACACGCCGATCTTTCGCCCCGGTTCATTGAGCTGTTCGACCGAAGTGATGACGTCGGTCTTTTTGGTGCCGCAGCCTGCAAGCAGACTCAGCGGAAGCAGAACCATGGACAGAATCAGCAGCCATCGCCATCCGTCTGATTTACTTCTCAAGGCTTTTTTCTCCTTTTGCTGAATTTTCTTTCGGGTCTGTTTATTCTTCCTCTTTCCAGCGGGTCTTCAGGAAGAAGGCGATCGGAAGAGAAACCCACATCATCACGGTATCCGCTGCGAAAGCATAGAAGTTTTTTACCATACGTACAGCCATCGGCTGGCCATACAGCAGGTGTTCCGTAAGGGATTTTACGCCAAACATGGCAGCAGCGGTGATACCCAGGATCCAGAAGCCCATCAGCAGAACCTGCCAGACAGGCGGATTTGTTTTTTTCATTCTGGAGAAGCCCAGGCCAAGAGCCAGGCCGATCAGGACATTTCCCAGTGCCCATCCGGGCATTCCCCGCAGGCCGTTTGTCAGGAGGCAGTAAAGAATCACGCCCAGGCTGCCGGTGAGGGCAGAGGATACAGGACCGAAAAGTGCAGCGTAGACAACTACGGCGGTGTATCCCAGGCAGAGATAGTAGTTTTCAAAAACCGGGACCTGGATACAGAGAGTCAGGACGATAAACAGGGCGATTCCCAGTGCATTTACACAGATCCACTTTGTTTTGCTTTTCATAGACAGCCTCCTTTGGGCGATTTTGGCAGGGCTATCAGGCCGTGCTGTGATCTGACCGGAAGGTCCGGACTGGATACGCAGCCGATGCCCTCCCGGGACAATATCAGTTTATCGTATCCGGTAATCCGTGTACAGGTGGGTTCGCTCTACTATAGGTAGAATATATCCTGACCGGCAGAGGTATTTTCCGGCGCTTTAAATAGAAATCTGGCTTTTATTATACTGTGTGCGACTGGCTTTTTCCAGATATAAATGGTACAGGATATGCGCGTCTGCCTGCTCTTTTTTTCTTCCGCAATTACGAAAAATATGATATCATGATGAAAGCAAGAGTCATAAGGCCGCAAAAAGTTGTGCGTTTATCTGCGGGTTCACGAGTAGCAGCGGAAACGAGGAGCAGGAATGAATAATATAAACCGGATCGGAAAAGTGTCTCAGCGGAAAAAGGAATGGCGCTATGTGCTGTCTGCCTGTTCTGCGGTTTTGATCTGGCTGTTTTTTTCGCACCTGGCATTTGCGGCAGAGGAGCCCCGGATGCCGCTGGAACTGACGCCTGCAAAGCTGGTTCTGGCACAGGGCCGGTCTTTTGACCTGCTCAGTGAAGCAGCTGTGGACCAGGAAGAAGCGGCGGAGGGCATTACATGGAAGTCTTCCAAAACAAAGGTTGCCACTGTGGACAGCCGGGGGGTGGTT
>CACZQT010000315.1 GCA_902783295.1 uncultured Lachnospiraceae bacterium | reverse complement strand
GCGCTCCATCCCTTCTTCTTTCAGAGCTTCCACGGCCTTCTCGATCTGTTCTACGGACACCTGATCGAATTCCGTCAGCATCAGATACCCCACATGATCGTCCAGCATTTCATATTCTACCGTAATCTTAGCCAGGGCAGCCCGCACCATATCCAGATCCAGATACTCACCTTCCCGGTAGACAGTCACCTGCACGGGAGTCCCTTCTTCGCCCCGGATCCGGGAAACTATATCCGACAGCTCCCAGCTCGTTACATCTTCTCCATCCACCTTTACGATGATATCACCTTTCTCCATGCCTCCTGCTTCCGCGGGGCTGTCCGGATAGATGGTCAGAGCCGTTACCACGTAGGTCTTAGGATCCTGCTGCACAACCACGCCGATTCCCACATAAGAACCGTCGGAATCCGACAGGGTTTCTTCATACTCTTCCGGAGTATAATACATCGAATACACATCGTTCAGACCGTTGACGTAACCTTTCAGAGCCGCGTCCATCAATTCCTGTTCCTCTACAGGGAAAATGAAGGTCGCATCCACCAGTTCGTCAATCTCCAGCATCTTCTGTTCCATGCTGCCGAAAAAAGCCCGTTTGGAAGCAAAGGTGGAAAGTTCAGCTGCTTCCGTAGAGGAACGGAATCCGAATTTCGGCAGGATCCAGCTTCCGTCATAACGGACAATGTAAACAGCTGCACCGATGACCAGTGCACAGACAGCCAGCATGGAAAGGGCTCCGGCTGCAAAACCAGTCCGGAACCGATGTCTTCTTTCCGGCATTCTGTTTTTTTCTTCGTCCATTGCTGCTCCTTTCCAGCCGCACAGCGGCCTCCCTGCGATTCTTTTCATGAAACAGTTCCGCTTTCGTGAAAAAGAACTTTCCCACACAAAAAGTGCCAAAAAATGTACAGAAAAGTTTGTTTACTTTACTAACACTGACGTTATAATAGGTATATCAGCTCTTCTTTTCCTTAATTCCTGTCAGCCATCAGAGGAGAGAAAAGAAACATGAAAGATGCAGTAAAACATGCATACCGCACATCAGTAGGAATGCGCATACGGCGGGAACGTATTCTCTGGAACATGACACAGGATGATCTGAGCCAGGCACTGGGCATCAGTACAAATTATCTTGGACAGATTGAACGCGGTGCCCGGGATATTTCCCGGAAAATGGAAGACCGGCTCTGTGAACTGTTCCACCTTACGCACGAGGAGTTCCGCCGGCAGAACGGACTCGATCCATACTGGACGTCCCAGACAGCCGAAGAAGGCTTTGTTTTCCATGACATGCAGGAAACAGATCTCCTTCGCCTTCTCCGCAGCTGCAGTGATGAAGAACTGCAGTTCTGCGGCCACCTCGTGCGGTCAACCCTTTCTTTCCTTCGGAAGCCCGGCTTTAGCGCTTCCGTAAGCCCTCTTCCGAAAGAAACTCCCGGTAATGAAATTCCATGGGTTCTTTCCCCGGTATTGTCTGCTTCCCAGGAAATGCCGGAGGAGAAACTGCCACCACCCGTGAAGAAAGCCGCAGGTCCCGGAAAGAAGGCAGGCTCCTTCGAAAAAAAGAGATGAAAGAAGCCTTTCCGGCTTCTCTTACTCAGTCATGCCTTATCGTGTAATGTCATTTTATCCTGCGGATGCCGTGTGGGGTTATCTCCACGCGGCCTTCTTTCAGGAGCCGGCCGACAGCTCTTTTAAACGCATTCTTGCTGAGTTCCAGTTCCAGCCGGATTGTTTCCGGATCGGCCTTGTCATCAAACGGAAGCACGCCCCCGTATTCCTCAATGGCTTTCATCACCTTTGCGGCGTCTTCATCCATCTGCGCATACGCTTTTTTTCTGTTCGAGAGGCTCAGCTTCCCATCCGGGCGAACCCGCAGCACACGGGCTTCCACCACGTCCCCTACTGACAGCCGGCTGTAGAGTTCCTGGGAAGGAATCAATCCGAAATATCGGTTATCCACCGCCACAAAGGCTCCCATTCCATCCTTCATGGAATAGACGGTTCCTGAAACCTTGTCGCCCTGCTTATAGGGAGAGTCTGCCTTCAGATAATCGCTGATATGCATCGTAGCGCAAAGGCGGCTGCTTTTATCCAGATAGAGTGCCGCGAGGACCTTCATACCGGGCTTCAGTTTCCCTCTCTGTTCTTTAAAAGGCAGGAACAGGTCTTTCTCCAGTCCCCAGTCCAGAAAGGCTCCGATTTCCGTCACCGATACTACAGTAAGCAGCGCTACTTCTCCCAGCAGCATTCTGGGTTTGGCGGTAGTCGCAATCAGGCGGTCTTCCGAATCCCTGTAAATAAACACTTCCAGTTCCGTGCCGGGGCCGGCTCCTTCCGGAATCTGCTTCCCCGGCAGCAGCAGGGTAACCGCAGGGTTCTCCCGTTCAGCAAGCAATGCACCGGATGCATTGATCCGCCGGATCACCAGCTGCTGCATTTTTCCTATCTCAAACATAATTTCCTCAACTCTCAGCTATTCTTTTCCTGCATGCTCCGTCCGTCACTCCGGGGTACGTGTTCCCGGAAAGACACCACGCAGTACGGTTTTTCGTTTTCATCATTCAGGGATATCACTGTCCATTCCCCGTCCCTGGCCAGTACAGGACAGATAAGCTCACCACTCTTAGCTGCCTTTCTGTACTCAACCCTCAGTTCGGCGATATCCGGCTCGTCCCGGAAAAGAGACAGCGCCATTTTAACATACTGCACGTTGTTCACATGGCCATTCCTGTCCAGATGATGCCATTCTGCCGGAAAAGGTTCTCTCTTCTCCCCCCCGTCGGGAATACGGATCTTCCGGATTTTCGCGTACTCCATTTCCAGACGCTCATCTAACCCGTAAGGACCGATTTCTTCCGGTTCCGGACGGACAGGACGGTTTTTCTCTGTATCCAGGAAACACCAAAGGGAGTTCGCTTTGACGATAGCTTCTCCCGCAGCGTCATAGATTGCGAAATTCCGGAATCCGTAAAAATACTCAAATTTCCATGGCCTGGTTTCCACCACAATCTTTTCCCGGTTTGCAGGTCTTCTTTCAATAAACAGCTGCCAGAAGGCCACTACCCAACCGCGGTTCCTCCCGGCCAGAAAATCGAAGCCGATCCCAAGATCCTCCGACTGGAAATCCGAGCAGTCCTGCATACAGTCCATTACAGCAGGAAGCGTCATGGCCCCGTTTACTCCCATCTGGCTGAAATGTACTCTATCCTGCATCCTGTACATGAAATTCCCCCTGTTATGAAAAAACCCACACAGACGGAAACCGTGAGTGTGGGTAAAAGCTGGGCTACAAGGATTCGAACCTTGAAATGACGGAGTCAGAGTCCGTTGCCTTACCGTTTGGCGATAGCCCATTGCTAAGCACGAG
>CACZQT010000314.1 GCA_902783295.1 uncultured Lachnospiraceae bacterium | reverse complement strand
GGCTGAACAGTTGTTTCTGCAGGGAAATACGCTGACAACTGCCTCCGAGATCAGAGTCACCGGCAGTCCCGGAGCTGTCTCCGGCAGAGGAAGAGGCTGATTTGAAACCTCCAGGCGCGTGACGCCAAGTTTTTTAAGCAGCGGGACCACAGCAAAAACAGAAGGAGTTCTCCAGTGCTCTGTCAGGGCTTCCCCCGGCGGGAACCATTCTGCCAGAACCGGCGTATTCCCTTTCTCTCCGGCATACACCATTCTGGAAGGCTGCGGTTTATAAAAATCTGCCAGAAGCGGGTCTGTATCCTGCCCGGAAAGGAGGACTCCTGCGGTCAGGCCTGCTGCCAGTTCTCCTCTTTCTTTCAAAGCACTGCAGTGCCAGAGGCTTCCCCAGTCATTGAGAGAAAGCTCTATGTCTTTTCTGTTCCCGATGATCTGCAGCAGTTCCCGGAAATCTTTCTCCAAAGCCGGACTGACGGGAGGGATCATCACACAGTAAATCTGTCCGGAAGGGTACTGCGAATCTTTCGCGAAACAAGGCGAAAGAACCTCTTCCGGAAGATAAGGCGCAGCCGCCTGGTTCGAAAAGAAACGGACCGTTTCACGAAATAACTCCGGGCAGCTGCAGTGTCCCAGGGCAGTTATTTCAGGAATAGTAGCACTGGCATTCATGTCCGTATGTCTCCTGATACTTTTTGCGGATAAGGGCTTTTTCTGTCTGGTTCCGGGCAAGAGAAAAGAATTCCAGATCCCTGACCCGCAGCGACAGAGGCGTCCCCCGGCCTCCAAACTTTATAATCCGGATACCGGCTTTATTCAGTGCACGAAGTTCGCAGGCAGCACATGGATGGAGTTTTCGAGGAATTCCTTCGCAGAGATGATGCGCTTCACAGGTCGTATCAAAAGTCGGAAACCAGAGGAAGGGCTCCCCGCCGGATCCGGGCATTTCTTCGAAAACGCTCTCATAGGTTTCCCCGTGATAGCTTCTGCATAATCCGTCGATCATCGGGCACTGATCTCCCATGCCCATGATTTCATACTCCATGTCCGGCTCAGCTGCCGCGATTGCTTTCATTTCCTCCAGTGTCAGAAACCTGGGCAGTACAACCCGGCTGATGCCCAGTTGTTTCAGGAACCTTACCCCATCCGCATGAACGGTCATCATCAGAAGAGAAGCCGTCAGGCGGAGGGGAATTTCCTTATCCTTCAGAGCCAGCAGCAGTCCCATATCCTGCAGGATTACCCCGCTGCCTCCCCGGCCGGCATACCAGCTGCACAAATCCAGAAGATACGGGTACTGTTCCGGAGTATATCTGGCATTCAGGGCAAGATAGACCGGTATATTCAGTATCCTGGCCCGCTCCAGAACCGTTTCCAGTTCTTCGCGGGAGGAAAGATTTGCCTTTCCCTGCCGCCTGCTGATAATATCATGCCCTCCATACAGGCGGCGCCAGCTGTCTTCCAGAAGACCCAGATAAACCTCGTCACATCCTGCTTCGTACAGCGGATCCAGTTCATCTGCCGCCGAGAGCGCGGCTGCAAAGCGCATACATTTCCTCCTTTTCTGCGGCTGTACATTCTCTGCCTTCCACTTCCCGGAAAGACAATTCGTTGATCCTGCCCAGCGCCTGCCGGAGCAGGTCTTTTTCCGTGGTCTCTCCGCTCAGGAAAGCTTTGCAGGCAGCATTGGGAAGACGAACCGCGCACTTGGTCCAGAGATCATAGTACTCTTTCAACCGGATCTCCCAGGATGAAAAAAGTTCCTCGGCCTCCGCTGTCAGCATAACAGGCGCCGACTGTTTCAGGCCGCTGAGACGGTGCAGCCGGCTTCCCGGGTAAAGCCACAGCCGGGACAGCGCCGCTTTGGGAGTGAACCGTCCTGCATCATGGAGCATCCGAAGCTGCTCCATCACAGAGGAAACGGTACTGCCTTCATGAAAAAGAATATAGCCGGTCTCGCACAGGATCCCGGCTTTTTCGCACAGCTCCAGAGCCTGCAGCAGGCGCTGCGGATCTGTCGGTTTGTTCCAGTGTCTGAGAGTTTCCCGGCTGAGGTTTTCAAGACCGGTAAATATCCGGCACAGTCCTCCCGCATGCAGTTCGTCCCAGATTTCAGGGTTTCCTCCGCAGACCACAGAAGGTCTGAGTTCCATGGAAAAAGCAGCCCGGACCCCTTCCCTTTTTAAAGTGCGGATCAGTTTCCGTACTCTCTCCAGGCTGCCGAATTCGTCATCGACAAAATTGAAAACCGGCAGGACGCCCTGCCCCGCTATGACAGCCATTTCCTGCACGACAAGGTCTATGCTGCGTTCTTCATGATGTCCGTGGGAAAGCCCCGGTGTGGTACAGAAAGCACAACCGCCATGGCATCCTCTGGAACTTCTCAGATGAACCGCTCCACCCTGCTCCAGATAGGCAGAAAGATCATCCCGCGAGGCAAAAGCCCATCCGTCGGGATCCGGCGGAGCAGCGTCCATGCCGGTCAGGAAGGAAAAGACCGGACCTTCCCCTTCCCCTGAAATCAGTTTTGTATCGGCCGGGAAAAGAGCACGGCACCGCTTTTCTTCACAGGTGACAAAAAGACCTCCTGCGAAAAACCGTCTTTCCGGTTTTTTCAACTTCTGCAGCAGCCTCAGGGCATCCGGCACATCTTCCGCTGTCATCAGGGAAAAGCCTGCCGCATCCGGGGCAAAGGCCTCTATATCCTGCACAGCAGCCCCGATCCGCCGGTCAAATACACGGCATGAGATCCCCCGTTCCCGCAGATATCCGCAGATTGCTTCCGCCCCCAGAGGTTCTTCCAGTTCCCAGGCTCTTCCCTCTGCCAG
>CACZQT010000313.1 GCA_902783295.1 uncultured Lachnospiraceae bacterium | reverse complement strand
TTGGCTTCAATATCAAATCCAGTAATCAGGTCACGGATCTGCTCCGCTTTATCCATATTTTCACTGGAGATTTCCAGATGATAGGATCTTTCCGGATTGCTTAAGGAGCCTGAAGCCAGAAATGACCCTCGAAGAAAAGCACGGCGGCAGCAGCTGCTTTGCACCAGAAGTCCGCTCGGAGGACGTTCCGGATCCCGCAGTGCGCCTCGTTCTGTCATGAACTTCAGGGCTTTCAGAAGTCTGGAAACCGACTCGTCTTCCAGAACGGCCAGGAGAAAAAGCCTGCTTTTCTGCCCGTTTCCTCCACCGACTACGGAAACCTCCGGACGGATCCGGAAAGAGCGGAAAATCAACATGGCCGCCTTCCGGACAGCCAGCGGATTTTCACTTTGTATGATGAAAAACAGCCTTCCGCCCTGACGGAGTGAAAATGTTCCGCAGGCGCTGGCGATGGCGGCCAGCTCTGCCAGCTGACAATGCCTGGCCGCAGGAACCTGCCCGGTCAGTTCTTCCTTGATTTCCGATGAAAATGACATGGCCAGTCGCTCTCCTAATGTGATGCAGACAGGATTAAAAATCCCCCAGAAGGCGGACCTCCATTTCCAAACGGATTCCCGTCTGTCTTTCAACTTCTTCTTCTACGTGCCTGCAGACCGCCAGAATATCCGCCGCAGTGCCATGGTCTTTGTTGATGACAAAACCGCAGTGCTTTTCAGAAACGCAGGCTCCGCCTGCCGTATAACCCGACAGACCGGCATCCTGAATCAGCTTGCCGGCAAAATGACCTTCCGGCCGCTTAAACGTGCTGCCGGCACTGGGATATTCCAGAGGCTGCTTGCTGCGGCGTTTTTCCGCCAGGTCATTCATGCAGGCAGTGATGGCTTCCGGATCACCGGGCAGCAGTTCCAGACGGGCAGCCAGCCCCACCATTTCTTCCTTCTGCAGGCGGCTGGTGCGGTATCCCAGATCCAGCTTTTCCGCCGGTATCCAGCGGAGTTCGCCTGTCCGGTCCAGAATAAGAGCCTCTCTGAGCACATCTTTCATCTCTCCGCCGTATGCACCGGCATTCATGACCAGTGCACCGCCAAGGCTCCCGGGAATGCCGGCAGCAAATTCCAGACCGGTAAGACTATGGTCTCTGGCGGTCCTGGCCAGAGTGGAAAGCAGACAGCCGGCTTCCGCTTCGATTCTGCAGCCATCCACCCGGATGGAACTCATGGCATCACCGATGTGAATGATCACACCCTGATATCCTCTGTCCCCGACCAGGAGATTGCTTCCTCTACCGATCACAGTGCAGGGAATACCGTCCTCACGGCAGAGAAAGAGGATATCACGGAGCTGTTCTCCGTTTTCAGGCTCTGCAAAGACGGCGGCGGGACCGCCGGCACGGAAGGTAGTGTGCAGTGCCATAGGTTCATCCAGCAGAAGCCTGCAGGAACCGGCTTTATCAGTAATTTTCCTCGCAAATGATTTCAAATCCACACGAAACCTCCGGCAAAATAGAAAAACGACATTTATTCGTTGTCGATGCCTTTGAGCATGTTGTTCTGAACCCTGCGGTAGAATTCTTCCAGAGCGTCATATCCCATCCGTTTCTGGCGGAAATTGATTGCCGCTGTTTCCACGATCAGGGCTACGTTCCGGCCGGGACGGACCGGTACTTTATAACGGATGATTTTGTTGCCAAGATACTTAATATATTCTTCCTGGGCTCCGAGACGGTCAAAAGTCATCTCCTTATCCCAGTCCTGCAGATGAATCACCATATCAACGTCCTGTTCGTCCTTGATGCTCTGGGCACCGAACAGGGACATGACATCGATAATGCCGATTCCGCGCAGCTCAATGAAATTTTTCGTGATTTCAGGCGCCCGGCCGATGATACGGACGTCGTTCACGCGGTGGAGCTCCACTGCGTCGTCAGCGACCAGCCGGTGGCCTCTCTTAATCAGCTCCAGAGCCACTTCACTCTTACCAATGCCGCTTTCACCGGTGATCAGCACACCGACGCCGACGACATCCACAAGCACGCCATGAATGGTCTGGACAGGTCCCAGCTTCTCCTGCAGGTACCGGAGGACTTTAGAAGAAACATCCGAGGTCAGGCAGTGGCTGGCCAGCAGAGGAACCTGGTATTTATCTGCCAGCTTATACACATCTTCATCCGGCATATGGTCACGGCAGTAAATCAGGCAGGGAATTTCGCGCTTGAACAGTTCTTCAAAGACACTGAGGCGCTTCTCCGGCGTCAGTGTACGAAGATAGGCCATCTCTACGTTTCCGATGATCTGGATACGATGGTTGTCAAAATGTTCAAAAAAACCGACAAGCTGGAGGGACGGCCGGTTGATATCCGAGTGGGAAATCATGACCGATTCCACATCGATATCCGGCGTCAGGCTTCGGAAGTTCAAGTCTCTGGCGATCTGCCCCAGGCTGATCTTTTCCATTTCATCCTCTTTTCCGGCATGGTGTACATGCCTTATTCTTCTGATATTTCTCCGTCATGGAAGAAAGCATAGATGGTTTTAGCAACAGTATGGTTCAGTTCCGGCAGAGCTGCCAGCTGGCTGACGGTGGCATTCCGCAGAGCTTCCTGGGAAGGAAATTCCCGCATCAGCGCTTTGCGCCTGGCAGGCCCGACACCGGGAATCTCATCCAGTACGGAATGTACCTGGGCTTTGCTGCGCAGGTCTCTGTGGAAGGTGATGGCAAAACGGTGGGCTTCATCCTGGATCCGGGTAATCAGATGGAAGGCTTCCGAGTGGCTGTCGATAGGAAGCTCCTCTCCCCGGAAGACCAGCCCTCTGGTCCGGTGATGGTCATCCTTGACCATGCCGCAGACCGGCAGGGAAAGCCCCAGGGAATCCAGTACCTGTTCGGCAATACCGACCTGACCCAGGCCGCCGTCCATCAGAATCAGATCCGGAAGGCTGGAAAACTTTCCGTAAGCATCCTCCATCCCTTTTTCACGCAGGGCTTCCTGCTCCTGCAGACCATGGGAAAAACGTCTGGTCAGAACTTCCTGCATAGACGCGTAATCATTCGGCCCGTTTACCCACTTAATCTTGAATTTGCGGTAATCATTACGCTTCGGACGCCCGTTTTCATAGACAACCATGGACCCCACGGAAGCAAAGCCGGAAATATTCGAGATATCGTAGGCCTCCATCCGGAAAAGCCCGGAAATCCCAAGAATTTCTTCCAGTTCCCGGACTGCACCGGAAGTCCTGGCTTCCTCACGCTTAACCTTTTCCTTGTCCCTGGTAAGAATCATGCGGGCATTGTTTTCCGCAAGTTCCATAAGACGGTGCTTTTCCCCTTTTTTCGGGATCACCAGCGATACTTTATGACCGGCACGGGTACCGAGCCAAAGAGAAATAGAATCCGCTTCCGGGATCTCCAGCGGCAGAAAAAGTTCCCTGGGAAGAAATGGTGTACCGGCGTAAAACTGCTTGACAAAATCCTGCAGTACCTGCTCTTCCGGGTCTCCCTCAGCCACCTGTACATGGAAATGATCCCTTCCGATCATCTTTCCGTCACGGACAAAAAAGACCTGAACGATCGCATCCGTACCATCCATGGCCATGGCCAGAATATCCCGGTTCTCTTCCGCAGTATCGGTGACCTTCTGACGTTCATCCATTTTCTGGACGGAAAACATCAGTTCCCGGTAGGCAGCAGCCGTTTCAAAATCCAGCTCTTCCGCTGCCTGCCGCATTTTTTCCTGTATCTGGTCCAGAATCAGGCCATACTGACCGCTCAGAAAATCCTGCGCTTTCCGGATGGACTTGCGATACTCCTCTTCTGAGATATATCCCTGGCAGGGAGCGTCGCACTGGTGGATATGATAATTCAGACAGGGCCTTGCTTTTCCGATATCTTCCGGAAGCTTCCGGCTGCAGTCCCGGATGCGGAACAGCTTGTGCGCGAGTTTAATGGTATCTCGCACTGCTGTGCTGCTGGTGTAAGGACCATAATATTTGGAACTGTCCTTTTTAGAACGTCTTGCAAGCATGATCCTTGGGAAAGGCTCTTCAACGGTGACGCGGATATAGGGATACCCTTTGTCATCCATCAGCATAGTGTTGTACTTAGGGCGGTTTTCCTTGATCAGGTTGCATTCCAGAACAAGGGCTTCTGCTTCCGAATCCACCACGATGGTTTCAAACCAGGCGATCTGGGAGACCATGCGGAGTACCTTCGGGGATTTATTGCCTCCCTTCTGGAAGTACTGCCGGACACGGTTTTTCAGTACAACAGCTTTTCCGACATAAATGATGCGGTCCATGGCATCATGCATCAGATAAACACCCGGTTTATCCGGGAGTTTTTTAAGTTCTTCCTGCAGATCAAATTCCATGAGGCCGCCTCCTTTCCCATTTGGCATTGTACCACAGAAGCCGTCAAAGGTCAAAAGTTTGTGACAGATGGAATCCCAAAATCCGGAAGATTCTGATGCATGCTCAGAAATTGCGTACGTGCTCCAAAGAATTCCTTACTCACTAAAAGTCTGCTAAAAGTGAGTCCTCAACTTGCTGACACTCACTGACGACTAAGAGGCTGCCAGGATCGCTTTAATGCAGAAATCACAGGCTGACTGACCGGCTCACCAGATGAGCGGTGCGTTCACAATCTCACCGGATAAGTGGCGCGTCCTCGAGCTTACCGGATAAAC
>CACZQT010000312.1 GCA_902783295.1 uncultured Lachnospiraceae bacterium | reverse complement strand
GGGCCAGTCCGTCCAGCGCTGCTATGAATCCGCCCTGGCTTTTCAGTACAGCTCCGATAATTGTGACGATACCCACCAGCATGATAATGCCCTGCACAAAATCATTGATGGCAGTAGCCATATATCCTCCCGCAATGACATAGATACCGGTCAGGACCGCCATCACGATTACGCAGATGGAATAGTCAATATTGAAAGCCATTCCAAACAGTCTTGAAAGACCGTTATAGAGGGAAGCGGTGTAGGGAATCAGAAATATGAATGTTATAATGGATGCAGCTACCTTAAGTGCAGGGCTGTTATAGCGGGATTCAAAAAACTGCGGCATGGTGGCAGAATCCAGATGCTGCGTCATGATCCTGGTACGTCTTCCGAGGATGACCCAGGCGAGGAGAGAACCGATCAGAGCGTTTCCGATTCCTACCCATGTGGAAGCAATTCCGTATTTCCAGCCGAACTGTCCGGCATATCCGACAAAGATGACTGCAGAGAAATAGGTGGTGCCGTAAGCGAAAGCGGTAAACCACGGTCCTACGGAGCGCCCTCCGAGAACGAAACCGCTGACATCGGTGGAGTGCCTGCGGCAGTAAAAACCGATTCCCAGCATTACAGCGAAGAAGATCACAAGAAGCATGATTTTGATAAACATGATGAGCACCTCCGGGTATATGAACAATACAGCGCTTTTAAGCTTTAATGCTTAAACGCTTTTATGCATTAAAGCTATCGCCATAAAGCAGAATACTATAACCCTAAAAATATTGCAAGAGTTTATATTTATTTGTTTTGTAATAATTCTGCGATCCGGCAGACCAGGGGTGCTTTCATGTGACAGATTATTCTTTATCGCCTCTTGCATTTTTTGAAATTTGATGTTACACTTTAAAAGAGAAAAGCGGTAAAGCAGAAAAGCGGCGGCTGTCTGCCGGGCCTGACCGGCGATTCAGAGCCGGTGAATCCAGTTTTTTATAAAACCCATGTCATAAAAATTCTTGTAAAGGAAAAAAACAGTGAATAAGAAGTTAAGAACCCGGAATGTTGAACAGCTTTTTAATGCTGTACTTGGACTGAAGGATATGCAAGAATGTTATGCTTTTTTCGAAGATATCTGCACTCCAAATGAGATTCTTTCATTCTCTCAGCGGTTTGATGTGGGAGTGCGTCTGCTGAAAGGGCAGACATATCAGGAGATATGCGCAGGGAACGGTGCCTCCTCCGCTACGATCAGCCGGGTAAGCCGTCTCCTGTCTGATGACAATGACGGTATAGAGATGGCCGTGAAACGGCTAAAGGAAACGGAATAGAGCAGTTCATATTTTTGTGCATACCGGAATATTGCCGGAGCTGCCGCATACGACGGCGGCTTTTTTGCGAAAACCCGGAAACAGAATACAAAATATTTATAAAGAGTAAAAAAGAAAGCGGGTACATGAGATGGTGATTACAGATTTTCTGGAAAGAAATGCGAGACTGTACGGCTCCGAAGTGGCGCTGGTGGAGATCAATCCTTCCGATGAACGAGATCAGGTGAAAAACTGGCGGGAGGCCAGCCTGATTGAGACGGCAACGGACCAGCCTTACCGGCGGGAGCTCACATGGAGGCAATTTGACAAGAACGCGAACCGGTTTGCGAATTTACTGCTGAGCCGCGGAGTAAAGCAGGGGACAAAGGTCGGTATTCTTATGATGAACTGCCTGGAATGGCTGCCGGTTTACTTCGGTGTGCTGAAGGCAGGTTGCATCGCGGTTCCCTTGAATTTCCGCTATTCCTGTGAAGAAATCGCTTACTGCCTGGATCTGGCGGATGTGGAAGTACTGGTTTTTGGAGATGAATTCATCAGCCGGCTGAAGGCAATTCCGCTGGCGATGGAAAAACTGGCCTTCCGTTTCTTTGTGGGAGAGGCATCCAGGTGTCCGGATTTCTCTGAACATTATGATAAACTGGTGACGTTCTGTTCCTTTGAGGCGCCGCCTGTATCCTTCAGCGAAGATGACTTTGCCGCTATTTATTTTTCGTCGGGAACGACCGGATTCCCGAAGGCCATTCTGCACCGTCACAGCGGTCTGGTGGCTTCCTGCAGAACGGAGCAGAATCATCACGGACAGTCCAGGAATGACGTATTCCTGTGTATCCCGCCGCTTTACCACACCGGCGCAAAGATGCACTGGTTCGGGAGCCTGCTGGCGGGAAGCCGCGCTGTATTGTTAAGAGGCGTCAAACCGGAGTGGATCTTCCGGGCGGTCAGCGAGGAAAAATGCACGATTGTCTGGCTTCTGGTGCCCTGGGCCCAGGATATTCTGATCGACCTGGACAAAAAGAAGCTGAAGATTGAAGACTTTATGCTCGATCAGTGGCGGCTCATGCACATCGGTGCGCAGCCGGTGCCGGCGAGCCTGATTTCCCGCTGGAAACAGTACTTCCCGCATCATCAGTATGATACCAACTACGGACTCAGCGAGTCCCTTGGACCGGGCTGCGTACACCTTGGGGTAGAGAATATCAGGAAGGTCGGCGCTATCGGTGTTCCCGGATTTGGCTGGGAAGCACGTATCATCGACACCAGCGGCTCCGACGTTCCACAGGGAGAGGTCGGCGAGCTGGCTGTAAAAGGTCCTGGCGTGATGGCCTGTTATTATAAAAATGAGGAAGCTACAAAAGAAGTCATTCACGGTGAATGGCTTTATACGGGAGATATGGCGAGACAGGATGAAGAAGGATTCATCTATCTGGTAGACCGGAAGAAGGATGTCATTATTTCCGGAGGCGAGAACCTGTATCCGGTGCAGATCGAAGACTATATCCGCCTGAACGAAAAGGTAAAAGATGTGGCAGTAATCGGCATGCCGGATGAACGGCTGGGCGAGATCGCGGCAGCTATCATCGAACTTAAGGAAGGGGAAACATGCACCGAAGAGGAGATCGATGATTTCTGCCTGAAACTGCCTCGTTATAAGAGACCGCGCCGTATCATATTTGCAGATGT
>CACZQT010000311.1 GCA_902783295.1 uncultured Lachnospiraceae bacterium | reverse complement strand
GGGATTCTGGGCTGCCCAGCATTCCAGGGCGGCAGCACCTTTGCCGTAACCGACTACGTAGTGCTCGCCGAAGGTGCTGAATACAGGAATGTTGTTGCCGTTGCGGGTGCCGGACAGGAAGCCGATCGCTTCCGCCACATAGGCTGCTTCTTCTTCAGGAGTACCCCAGCCTTCCTCGCCGGGTTCCAGTACGAACAGAGCTTCGCCCTGGGCATCCGCCACATCCTTCCATCCATCCTTCTGGATGAATTCGACGGTATCCACGCCGTCCGGAACTGCGACGATGGTGAAGTAGGTACGAATTTCGGCTTCCTCGGAGAAGTAGGCCTTTACGGAACGGCCGTCTTCAAAGGTCCGGGAAAACCAGCCGGTCAGCGGCAGCTGGGCCGCCTGGGAGAAATCGGTTGCCAGAGCTTCCGTGATGGTATCATAATCGATCACATCCGCCGCGCGGGACGCGGACGCCGGAAGCAGGAGACCGACCGCCAGAGCTGTGGCCAGGGCAGCTGCAGCCAGAACCTTTCCAAAACGTTTTTTCATAATTTCTCTACCTCCTTTGTTTTGAGGAAATGTCTCGGAGAAATGGCCTCTCATTTCTCCATGGATAGTTTAATTATAACAAATTCAAGTATGTTTTCAATAAACCTTTCCTTGAAGAATGAACCATTTTTCCGATTATAAAAAGGAAAAAGGGTCTCCAGGCTGCAAAGGTTGTGTGAACACAACCTTTGCAGCCTGGAGACCCTTGCATCATTCATATACTTCGATTTCTTTGATCTGGCATTCCCGCCCTGTCAGCAGCCAGGTGCGGCCGCTTCTGCAATGCGGGCAGGTCCTCCCGTAGACTACAGTTTCATAAGTCTGTCCGCAGTCGTCACACCAGGTAACGGCAGGGGCCGATATCAGCTTTAAAGCCGCGCCGGAAAGCACAGGATCCTTCTCCCGGAAATATTCCCAGCAGTCTGTCAGAATGTCCGGCACGATTCCGCTGACTTCGCCGATCTCCAGCGTGACGGAAGCAATCTTCTCCGCCCCGTTCTCCGCGGCTGTCTGCTTCACGGTTTTTGCAATGGATTGTATAATTCCCAGTTCGTGCATATCTCGGGCAGGGACAAGGGGACAGTCCCCCTGTCTCAAGGCAGGGACAGGGGGACTGTCCCCTTGTCCCTGCCCGGTTCCTCCTTGTCTGTCAGGATTTCCTGATTTTCTTGATGGCGATGGCGGCTGCCCGTTTTGCAGCGTACGGTCCGATCGCCTTCAGTTTATCTTCCGCGCGATACATGTTGCTGGCTGCCGGCACGTCCCTTGTCAGGTGGATGGCATCGAACTGACAGCGGGTGGTGCAGAGGCCGCAGCCGATGCAGCGGTTCGTGTCCACGGTGGTAGCACCGCAGCCCAGACAGCGGGCCGCTTCCGCTTTCACCTGCTCTTCACTGAGGGTGAGCCGCAGGTCCTCGTAGGTCTCCTTCGCGATGCCGGCCTTCCTTCCCGGGATCTGGCGCTTGGCGTTGTCGAATTCCTCCACGACAATATCGTCCTTGTCCAGCTCGACAAAATGGCGCAGGTCGCGCGCGATGGTCAGGGAGTTGCCGGGGTGTACGAAACGGTTGATGGATACATAGCCTTCCCGCCCGGCGGCAATGGCATCGATGGCGAACTTCGGGCCGGAATACACGTCGCCGCCCACGAAGATATCCGGTTCCGCGGTCTGGTATGTGACGGGATCCGCCTTCGCGGTACCGTTCCGGTTCAGTTCCACTTTAGAGCCCTTCAGCAGGTCTCCCCACAGGATGGACTGTCCGATGGAAAGCAGTACGTTTTCGCATTCCAGAGTCATGGTCTCGTTTTCGTCGTACTGCGGGTTGAAGCGGTGTTCCGCGTCGAAGACGGCCGTACAGCGTTTGAACACAATGCCGCAGACCTTTCCGTCCTTTGTCAGGATTTCCTTCGGGCCCCAGCCGTTATGCACTACGATGCCTTCTTCCTTCGCTTCCGCCACTTCATCCGGCGCGGCAGGCATTTCCGCGGCGGATTCCAGACAGAGCATGGTCACCCGGCCGTCGCCGGCACGGACAGCTGTCCTGGCCACATCTACGGCTACATTGCCGCCGCCCACGACCACAGTGCGGCCGGTCAGGCGGATAGACTCGTCCAGGTTGATATTCCGCATGAAGTCCACGCCGGTCTGCACACCTTCCGCGTCCTCGCCGGGTACGCCGGTAAGCCGTCCGCCCTGTGCGCCGATGGCAATATAGAAAGCCTTGTACCCCTGCGCGCGCAGTTCGTCCAGAGTAATATCTTTTCCGACTTCAACCCCCGTGCGGATCTCTACGCCCATGCGCCGGATGATGTCGATTTCCGCTTCGATGACTTCCTTCTCCAGGCGGAATGTGGGAATGCCGTTCATAAGCATGCCGCCCGGACGGACTTCTTTTTCAAAGACCGTTACCGGATAGCCGTGCATCCGCAGATAATAAGCGGCCGAAAGGCCGGCCGGGCCGGCGCCGACTACGGCGATCTTCTGCGGGAAGAATTTCCCTTCGTCATTCTCGCAGAGCGGCACATAGCGGTTCTCCGCAGACAGATCCAGGGAAGCAATAAATTTCTTGATTTCATCGATCGCCAGAGGCGCATCGATGGTCCCGCGGGTGCAGGCATCCTCGCAGCGGCGGTTGCAGACCGCACCGCAGACTGCCGGGAAGGGATTGTCCTGCTTGATCAGTTCCAGAGCTTCCCGGTACCGCCCCTCCGCAGCCATTTTGATATACCCCTGAATGGCCAGATGGGCAGGACATGCTGTTTTACAGGGAGAAGTGCCGGTGTCATAACAGTTGATCTTCGCGGTATCCCGGTAGTTGTAATTCCATTTATCCGGACCCCAGGGCTGGTCATCCGGCAGTTCCGACAGAGGATATTCCACCTTTCCGTGTTTCGTGCAGAGCTTCTGCCCCAGCTTCGCTGCGCCGACAGGACATACCTCCACGCACTTGCCGCAGGCCACACATTTATCATGCTCTACATGAGCGCGGTACGCGGAAGCAGACATGTTCGGCGTGTTGTACAGCTGCGATGTCCGGAGCGCGTTGCAGACGCCGGGAGCACAGTTGCAGATAGCTACGATCTTGTCCTCTCCGTCGATATTAGTGATCTGGTGTACGAAGCCGTGCCGCTCTGCCCGTTCCAGGATTTCCAGCGCTTCTTCATAGGTGATATAGCGGCCCATCCCCTTATCTACACAGTACTCGGCCATATCGCCTACGCCCATGCAGAATTCGCCTTCGATTTCTCCGGAGCCTTCGCCGCGCATGGTCTGCTGCTTGCGGCAGGTGCAGATGCCCACGGAATACTTATCGTACTTTTTCAGCCAGTGGGAAATATGCTCCACGGAAACGGATTTATTCTCCATCTCAATGGCTTTTTCCACAGGGATAACGTGCATGCCGATGCCTGCACCGCCGGGAGGCACCATCTGCGTGACGCCAGCCAGGGGGAGCTGCGTCATCAGATTGAAAAACGTAGCCATCTCCGGGAACCGGGTCGTCAGCTTATCATTCATCATCATGAATTCCGCGGAACCGGGCACGAAAATCGGCACATTGTACATCTTCTCATGCGGCGGATTTTCATCCCTGGTCATCTCCACAAGGCCGACCCAGCAGAGATATCTCAGAAGTTTTTTCGTATTCTCCAGGGGCATGTGGTTCATCTCCGCCAGCTGCTCCGGGAAATACGGTACACGGGTCTTTTTAAAACTCAGAAGAAATCTCACCTGGCTTTTTGTCAGAATGTGATCGAGAGCCCAGTATTCCGGATCCCGGTTGTTGATCTGACGGGTGTAGCGTTTAATATAACGGTCCGTGATCATGTAGACCAGTTTTAATACCAGTTTTTCTTTTTCCGGATCCGCCGGGACGTAGTCCGGATCCTGCCAGTAATCCCACTCGTTGATCATCGGATCGCCCGGTTTCCAGTCTTTTCTGAAATCAGGTTTCTGGATCATCTGAAAAACCTCCCTACAATATCACGGGAACTGGCGCAGGTATCCTCCATATCACCGAAGGAAAGAATTTCTCCGGCATAATACGTGTTCTGCTTCCCCTGCATCTCATCCAGTTTATCATACCAGCCGTCTGCATAATCCGCCGGGCTGACGTGCGGACAGTAGTAGCTTTCCTGTTCAAACATCCGTTCCTTCACCGGGAAGCCGCATTTCTTCATGTCCTTCTCCATGGTGCGGATGGTATAATCGTACGAAACATCCGGGGTGCCCATATGATTGCGCAGCGCGTACACCGTGCAGGGGCAGTTTTCCTCCAGGTCCTCCCAGCGGTGATAATACACCATCGCATGGCCCAGACGGTCCGATGTCATGTTGTCGAAGATGTAGCCGGAAATGGTCGGGCCCTCGTCCTCCGGGAAGGCTGCCAGGAAGTCCACATATTTTTCATGGATGATCTTCCCGAAAAGCTCCTTCTCATCTTCTCTCGCATCCGCGTACTGCGCGAAATGATCCAGTGGGGTCGTAACGATCAGGCGGTCGAACTCTTCCGTGCGCTCGCCGTTCTCATCCCTCAGAGTCACCTGAATCGGTGCGCCTTCCGGACGTTCCACCTTTACCACTTCCGTTGCCAGGTGCGCCGGATGCTGCAGCTTTTTGTTCGCCGCTTCATAAATGGACTGTGTGCCGTCCTTCCAGGTCCAGAGCCGCATGTTCACGAATTCGATCGCGGTGGTGGTATCCAGGTACTTCATGACATACGCCGCCGGGATCTCGTCGAAGTAGCCGTAACCGAACGAAGTATACGGCCCGATCCAGATCTTCATGACCTCTTCCACTCCGTTGATGCGGCAGAACTCGTCAAAAGGCAGCGCCAGATCTTTTAAGTGTTTGTTCTTCCCGCTGATGCGGTGGAGCGGACGCCCGACCTCCTTGGAAAGGCCGTTGAATTCCCCTTTAGCCACGCCGACATGGCCGTAGCAGTCATAGCCCTTGTACTTCGTGTCCATGATTTTTACCAGCCTCTTCATCTGCCTTTTCAGCTTCAGAAGTCCCAGGGTCTTTTTCAGGGACGAATCCTGCTTCGGGTCAAAGGGGAATATCTCTTTCCCGTGTTTATCCCGGTACATGCGCCGCATGTTGGGCCCGCCTTCATGGGTCACACCGGCGAATTCCTCCACTTCATGCACCGCGAAATAGGTCTTGGCTCCCATGATGGCACCCATTTCGTAGGTGCGCTCCTCTCCCAGTACAGGAACCTTAGGGGAAAAGCATTTCCCGCCTACACGCTGGCTGCGCTCATAAATTTCATAGTTCTGCCAGCCTCTTTTTTCCAGGTACATGGCAGCGGAGATCCCGGCCGGCCCGCCGCCGATAATGCATACTCTTTCTTTCCTGTTCAATGTCTTATCCTCCCTGAACACCATCCCGTAAAACTGCCGTCTCCCCGTTAAATAAGTGCACAGCATTGAGATATGGCTATGTCACGCAGCTCGATAATAGCACATATTCATTCTGATTTCAACGATTTTGCGCTGCAGCAGCATTCGCGCGAAAGAAAAAGGAACACCTGTCTGTTCGCCAGATTGCGCGATTGACAGGTGTTTCTAAAAGAATCATATCAAAAATCTGACGCGACAGGGAGAGACAGGGGAGACAGGGGGACAGTCCCTCTGTCCCTACGAGACAGAGGGACTGTCTCCCTGTCTCCCCTGTCCTTTCACGACTTCTACATGAGGATAGGCGAATTCCATAGCCGGCGTGGCCCGGAAATGGGCTACGAGATTGCGCCGGATATCGCTGCAGGCTTTAAAGTTTTCCTCTACGGTGCGCGTTACCACCGTAGCCCGGATGGCGATGCCGCTGTCTCCCAGATCGCGCACCATGATGCCGACCGGATCGGTTATCTTTTTCTCCACCCGGGTGACCTGCACCAGAGGATCTGCCAGTATAACCTCTTCGGTAGTCTTGATGACTGCCTCCAGGTCGCTTTCGTACGTCACCGAAAAATCCAGAAAGTTGGAGCTGACCTGTTCCTTCCGGTAATAATTATTATCGATCACGCACAGGTCCATCTTAGAATTCGGAACGATCACATGGGAGGAATTGATAACATTCTGAATGATCGTGTGACGCAGGTCGATGGCCTGGACATAGCCGGTGATGCTTTCTCCGTCCACTGTCAGATGAACCCGGTCGCCCAGATTAAAAGGCCTGAATATAGACAAAATAAAACCGTGTACGATGTTGCTCAATCCTTCCTGGAAAACAAAGCCCAGCACCACCACGATCAGAGAGGAAGACATCAGGATATGGCTCGTGAAACCGGACAGCGCATCGGACAGGGAGAAGATCCGCATCCCGATCGTAATGATTACAAAAACTTTCAGGCAGGCTTTCAGGAAATTCATCTGAATGTTTTCCTTTCCGACTTTCCGGAAAGGCAGGAAAAGCAGATCAATCACCTTTACCAGTACCAGCATCAGTATAAACAGGAAGATGCCGTAGTACAGGTTGTCTGAAGTAACCAGCTGCAGGAATGTACGGGCTGAGCCTTTCAGGGCTTCATAGTTTTCGTTGTTTTCCATATTACGTTCAAGTCCTTTCGTAAAACAGGGGGACTGTCCCTCTGTTTCGGGCGAGGCAAGACAAAGGGGCAGCCCCTCTGTCTTATTCTAAGAGCCTTCTCTTTGCGTGTCAATCGCAAATGGGGAGGGCACGGGCAGGACACGGGGACAGTCCCCCTGTACTTCGGGACAGGGGGACTGTCCCCGTGTCCTGCCCATGTCTCCCCGCATGCCCGTAAAATGAGAAGGGCCGGGAGAGTGCAAGCACTCTCCCGGCCCTTCTCATTTTTACTTTACAGGCGCATAGCTCGTCAGCTTCGCGATGATCACTCGTACTCGCCTGCGAACAGGGCTTTGGCCCAGTCGGCTACGCTTTCCGGATATACGCTGTACTCGAAATCCTTCGTGAATCCGTAGTACTTATAGCCTTCTTCCAGAGCGGGGAAGGTATAGGTGGAGCCGGGTGCCAGAGGAGCTCCGGATGCCAGTACATCCGTATACGGAGCTTTCAGGTACTGCCAGGCAACGACCTTGGTCACGGAGTGATCCGTTTCGCCCCAGGCTTTGAACTTCCAGGACGGCAGGCCGGATACACGTACATGATTGTAGATCCACTTGTCGGACTTGCCGGCCTGCTTGTACAGGTGGGCCAGTACTTTATAGGTATCCTGGGCTACGCCCGCGTTGGTGCCGTCGGTTTCGCCGTTGAACATCCAGCAGGATACGTTGTTGTCGATCATGTTCAGCACTTCTTCCATGGTCCAGTTGCAGAAACTGGAATTGGCGACAGTGCCGTCCACCTGCGTTACCTGGATGTTGGCGCCGAAGTTGCCGTTGCACTCCAGGAAGGCCGCGTACAGGTCAGGACGCTGGCGGATCGCATCGGAACCGATGATGGTGCCCTGGGAGTTGCCGGTGATGAGGATCTTGTCCGGATCCACATTCCAGTTGGCAATCGCGTAATCCAGTACGCTGTTGATTTCCAGAGCCGCATTCTCGGTATTGTAGGAATGGTTGTTGACGCTGATTACGATAGCTTCGGGGAACTGCGCTGCCCATTCTGCAAACATGGTATCAAATACGGTGTTGCAGGCCAGGTTGTTGGCATCCGCCAGGATTCCGTTTGCGGGATCCGCGGCCACCTGCCAGTAGCAGACACCGCCGCCGGCGCAGTAGTCAATCAGAGGATAGGCTTCCTCGCGCTCCGGATCATAGTCCTTCGGCCATATCACCTGCACGGGGATTTCGCCGTTTGCGCTTACCTGATCATAATCAGGAGCTTCCCAGCCGATGTTTACGAATTCCTGGGTCATGTTCTCCAGACCGCTGGTGATCACAGGTTCGGACCAGACGGTATCCGGAAGGAAGTTGCCCTTGGTATCCGTGGAAAGAATGCCTTCGGTGATATCCGCGCCGTTCAGGGTAAGGATCAGATCCAGGTTCTTGCCCTGGCAGGTCTTGTTGGCCGCATTCGGGTAAATGATGTTGCCGAACTGGTCCGCGCTGCCGCCGGCGCCCCAGTACAGGTTGCCTTCGGAGTCCATGTACCAGCCGTTGGTGTTCAGCATGCCGAAGGTGTTGCGGGAACGGTCGGTAACCTTTGCAGTGCCCTGGTCCATGACCAGAGTCACGGTATTGCCCACAACCTTGACTTCGCTGACAGGCAGTTCGCCGAATACAGGCGTGGAGGTACCACGGTCATATACGGCAAAGGTGGTGTTCAGCAGGGAAGCCGCGGTCACGTCGTCCGCAAACTTCACTACGACCTGGCCGACCCTGTGTCCGTAGAAGTTCCTGACAACCGTTGCCTGGATATCCACGATCTGGTCCTGGGTTACTTCTTCGGCTTCCGGAGCCGCAAACTCCATCTTGTCATCCTCTTCGAAAGCGGATGCGGAATAGTAACGGGTCACAGTGCCGTCTTCGGCTACTTCACGGCTGAACTGCTTCATCCAATCCCACAGGAAAGGACCGTCGCCCGGATAAGGGTTATGGGGACGAAGCAGGCAGCGTGCCCACTGTACCACGGGGATGCCTTCGTTGTTCACCCAGCTGTACAGCTCAGGATGGCGGGCATCCAGTTCGCTGATGGCTTCTGCGCTGTCCGGAGCAAACTGTGCGCGGCAGCCGTTCACATTCAGGAAATAGTTGCCCCAGTTCTGAAGGCTGGAGGACTCAAAGCACTGCGCCATGTCGCCGGCATCCGTCTGGCCGGTGATCATCATGACAGGGATAAACTGGTTCGAAGCCCCGTCATAACCGAAGGGAGCGCCGGAGGTGCTGCCTACAGCTGCGAAGAATTCGGGATTGGTGATGGCGAAGGTCTGGGTGGCATTGGAGCCGGCGGACTGCCCGGAACCATATACACGGGAGAAGTCGATGGCGGCATATTCGCCGTCCAGCTTTTCCTTCGCAATCTCGATCAGCGCATGGTAGAATTCCGCGCTGTCATAATGGCTGACTGTTACGCCGCCGTTGTTGTAGGTTTCGCAGACGAACATCAGGACGATGCCTTCCTTCTCCGCAATCTGCCACCACAGGGTGGAGTCGAAGAAGATCACATCCGTCTGGCTGTTGCCGGCGTAGATCATCAGCAGAGGCAGTTCCTTGCCTTCAAAGCCTTCCGGAATGAATGCCGTATACTCACGGGGGTCATTCGCGCCGTCGCCGTTGTCATCCGCAAAGGCGATCACGCCAACCTGGACGGTGCCGTGTCCGGCAATCGCCTGATCCGCTACGCCCCAGATCTCGGTGCCGCCGCTCAGGACTTCCTTCGCGGTGCCGTCCTTGGCGGTCTTCTGTGCCGCCACGCGGGCATCCTGATAATTCAGGCGGTAGCTGAGAGCGTTTGCGTAGGAGAATGTCACATCATAACGGGTCCAGGTGGACATCCATTTGTAAAGATCCGCTGCCGAAGGAGCCGCTTTTACGAGGTCCACTTCAGAGATGCCGTACTTCGCGCCGGCAGCCTTCAGCTGCTGGTTGGCATAGTAAGTTGCATAGGCATCCGAATTGATGTCCTGGCGGAAGATGCCGTCCACGCTGACCGTTACACAGTCGTTGGCATGCAGCCAGTGGCCTTCGCTGCCGGTATAGTTCGCCAGCATGGTAGGAACAGGAACGTCCTTCGGAGCCATTCTTCCGCTGATGCCTACCTGCGCGAGAATGTCATCCAGGCCTTCGGACATGTCGCCGTTGCTGCTCTTCCCATCGTATTCCGTGCTGCTGACTGCATCCAGAGCTGCGGTACCGGCGGATTCACCGTCGATATACGCCTGGGCAATCACCAGGATGGGATTCTGTGCCGCCCAGCATTCGATCGCCGCAGCACCTTTGCCGTAACCGGCTACATAGTGCTCGCCGAAAGTGCTGAAAACAGCCACGTTATTCGCGTTGCGGGTGCCGGACAGGAAGCCGATAGCTTCTGCCACATACCCTGCTTCTTCTTCTGCGCTGCCCCAGCCTTCTTCGCCGGGTTCCAGAACAAACAGGGCTTCACCCTGGATGTCTGCCACGGCTGTCCAGCCTTCACCTTCCACGAACTCGATGGTGTCCACTTCGTCCGGAACAGCTACGATGGTGAAATAAGTACGGATTTCTGCTTCTTCGGAAAAGTATACTTTCACAGAACGGCCGTCTTCGAAGCTCTTCGTAAACCAGCCGGTCAGGGGCAGCTGGGCTGCCTGAGAATAATCCGTCTGCAGCGGTTCTGTAAAGCTGTCAAAATCCACAGCTTCTGCAGCGGATGCCGGAGCCGCCAGCAGCAGAGAACCGACCGCCAGAGCCGCTGAAAGAGCAGCTGCGGACAGAACCCGTCCAATTCTGTTTTTCATAGTTCCAGTTCCTCCTTGTTGGTTTTCATGAACATTTTCCGCTGAAAAAATGAAAAACCGCAAGGGCATCCATTTTTTCATTACCAACTCTCATAATACCAGAAATTTAAAACCTTTTCAAGAAAAAAGAACAAAACGGCATGACCCACGAGGCCGGAAAACCTGCCCCGTGGGTCGTTTCGAGGGTCTGCAGACCCTTTGAATCATTCTTTTTTCCACACGCCGGGCAGTTCACAGACTGCAGGATCTGTCCGGCCGTTCTGTAAACCAGAGGCGTGCTGTTTTACTCGTAATCACCTGCAAACAGAGCCTTCACCCATTCGCTGACACTTTCCGGATATACGGTGTAGGTGAACTGCAGGGTGTAAGGATAGTACTGATACTCCTCAATACCGGTGAACTTGTAGCTGGAGCCGGGAGCCAGCTTACCGCCGGCGTATACATCGGTATAAGGGTTCTCGATGTAGTTGGCAGCTACGACCTTAGTCACGGAGTGGTCAGTCTCGCCCCATTCCTTGAACTTCCAGGACTGCAGGCCGGAAATACGGATGTGGTTGTAAATCCACTCATCGGATTTGCCGTTCATTTTGTACAGATCAGCCAGAACCTTGTAGGTATCCTGCGCTGCCGCGGCATTGGTGCCGTCGGTCTCGCCGTTGAACATCCATACGGAAACTTCGTTGTCGATCATGGCAGCGACTTCCGCTACGGTCCAGGTGCTGAAGGTGCTGTGAGGCAGGGTGCCGTCCGCAGTCGTGGGAGTTCCCATGCCGCCGAAGTTGCCGTTGCACTCCAGGAATCCGGCGTACAGGTCAGGACGCTGATGGATGCATTCGGAGGAGATCAGGGTGCCGGCGGAGTTGCCGACCGTCAGGATCTTGTCCGCGTCCGCATTCCAGTTCTCAATCGCATAATCCAGAACCGCGTTGATTTCCTTTGCGGCGTTCGGGGTGTTGGCGGAATGGTTGTTCACGCTCATTACGATCGCTTCAGGGAACTGCTCGGCCCATTCCACGGTCATGGTATCGTACAGCAGGTTGCAGGCCAGGTTGTTGGCATCCGCATAGATGCCCTTTTCCTCGTCCTTCGCGATCTGCCAGTAGCAGACGCCGCCGCCGGCTACGTAATTGATCACAGGATAGGGTTCTTCACGCTCGGGATCATAATCCTTCGGCCAGATCACCCATACGGGCACCTCACCGTTTTCGGTAACCTGATCATAGTCCGGGCATTCCCAGCCAACGTTGACAGTCACGAATTCAGCCTTTTCAAAGCCGCTGGCCACGATGGTCTCGGACCACACGGTATCCTCCAGGAAGTTGCCCTTGGTATCGGTGGAGAAGATACCGTCCTTGATATCCGCGCCGTTCAGGCAGAGGATCAGGTCCAGGTTCCTGCCCTGGCAGGTCTTGTTGGCCGCGTTCGGATAAATCTTATTGCCGAGGCAGTCTTCGCTTTCTTCCTTGCCGCAGTACAGGTTGCCTTCGGAATCCATGTACCAGCCGGCCATGTTCATCATACCGAAAGCATTGCGGGCACGGTCATCGGTCTTCTCGGAGCCCTGATCTACAACCAGAGTCACGGTCTGTCCTTTTACCTTCACATCCGCAATCTTCACTTCACCGAAATCAGGGTTCGCGGAACCGCGGTCATATACGGTGAATTCGGTGTTCAGCAGAGAGGCGGGAGCCACGTCAGCCGTGAATTCCACGACAATCTGGCTGACCTTGTGGCCGTAGAAGTTCTGGCCTACGGTCGCCTGGATGTTCTTCACCTGCTCCTGGGTCACTTCCGCAGCAGCGGGAGCTTCAATTTCCACCTTGTCTTCCGCTTCGAAGGCGGATTCGGAGTAATAACGGGTTACAGTACCGTCTTCGGCGACTTCAAAGCTGTAGTGCTTCAGGAAATCCCACAGCACGGGCTGGTCGCTCGGATACAGGTTGTGAGGACGAAGCAGGGTCTGTACCCAGGAGAGCATCGGGATGCCCTGCGCGTTGGCCCAGGTGTACACTTCCGGATGACGGGAGTCTACATTAGCTACAGAGGTTGCGCCTTCAGGCGTGATCTCGGCGTTCAGGCCGTTCACGGCTGCGAAGTAAGCGCCCCATTCCTGCAGCATGGCGGAATCAAAGTTCTTCGCCAGGTCGGCGATGTCCGTATGGCCGCCGCACATCATAACAGGGATGAACTCGTTTGCCAGGTTTTCAAGCTGCCAGGGAGAACCGGAGGAGAACGGAGCGCCGGAAGTGGAAGCCACCGCCGCGAAGAATTCCGGATTGGTAGCCGCAAAGCCCTGGGTGGTGATGGAACCGGCGGACTGGCCGGAGCCGTAAACGCGGGTGAAGTCGATGGCAGCCTGATTGCCGTTCAGCTCGTTCTTCGCCACGTCGATCAGGGCATTGTAGAAGCCGTCGCTGTCATAATGGCTGATGGTCACGCCGCCTTTGTTGTAGGTTTCGCAGACAAACATCAGCACAATGCCTTCCTTCTCCGCTACCTGCCACCATCCGGTGGAATCGAAGAAGATCAGGTCGGTCTGGCTGTTGCCGGGGTAGATCATCAGCAGAGGCAGTTCCTTGCCTTCAAAGCCTTCGGGAACGAACGCGATGTATTCACGGGGATCATTCACGCCGTCGCCGTTGTCATCCGCGAAAGCAATGACGCCAACCTTGAAATAGCCGTGGCCTTCGATGGTCATTTCGCCTTCGCCCCAGACTTCTGTACCGCCCTCGAGCACCGTCTTCACAGTGCCGTCTTTGGCTTCCTGCTGGGCCGCTACACGGGCAGCCTGATAGTTCAGACGGACTGCCAGGTTGTTGGAGTAGGCAAATGTAGTGTCATAACGGGTCCACTTCGCCATCCAGGCATAGAGATCAGCTGCAGCGGGAGCTGCTTCGGCAACCACCACTTCGGTAAGACCGGTGGTTTCGCCGGCAGCCTTGCGCAGGCCGTTCGCATACTCCGTTGCATAGGCATCAGACTCAATGTCCTGTGCATAAACGCCGTCCACAGCTTCCGCCACACAGTCGTTGGCAGCCAGCCAGTGTTCTTCACTGCCGGTGTATCCTGCCAGCATGGTGGGAACCGGAACATCCTTCGGAGCGATCCGGCCGGCGATGCCGACTTTTTCAATCGTCTCGTCCAGCACGTCCGTCAGGTCGCCGTTGGCGTTCTTGCCGTCGTACTCGGTGCTGCTGACTTCGTCCAGAGCCGCGCTGCCGGCAGATTCGCCGTCGATATAGGCCTGAGCAACTACCAGAATGGGGTTCTTCGCAGCCCACAGTTCGATGGCCGCCGCGCCTTTGCCGTAACCGGCTACATAGTGCTCACCGAAAGTGCTGAATACGGGGATGTTGTTGCCGTTGCGGGTGCCGGACAGGAAGCCGATGGCTTCTGCCACATAAGCCGCTTCTTCTTCAGCGGTGCCCCAGCCTTCTGCGCCGGGTTCCAGCACGAACAGCGCTTCGCCCTGGGCATCCGCCACGTCCTTCCAGCCTTCCGCCTCGACAAACTCGATGGCATCCACGCCGTCCGGAACTGCTACGATGGTGAAATAGGTACGGATTTCGGATTCCTCGGAGAAGTAGGCCTTTACAGAACGGCCGTCTTCAAAGGTACGGGAAAACCATCCGGTCAGGGGCAGCTGGGCTGCCTGGGAAAAATCGGTTTCCAGAGCTTCGGTGAAGCTGTCGTAGTCCACGACCTCTGCCGCATTCGCCGGAGCCGCAAACAAAGTACCGATCGCCAGCGCCGCGGAAAGAACCGCTGCCGAGAGAACCTTTGCAAACTTTTTCGTCATAGTTGCAAAACCTCCTTTTGAAAAAAATGGAAGATGGGAAAGAACATCCCATCCATGCGTTACTGAATGATATTTTATACACGCTGATGAAAAAAAACAACTTGCCCCGGGTACACGATTTCTCCGAAATTGAACAATTCGTTTGATTTTCCGCCTCTGCGGCATAGACGATTTTTTTGCAGGCGAAATGTTCAATGTCTCAGGGCAGATGATTCGGGAATATCGAGGGTCTCTCTTCAAAACATCTTGATTTCCGGTGCGTTCCATGCGATAATAAACTGTAATGCTGTTTTGTTCACAGCCCTGCCGAAATGGCGCACCACCGGAGGTTCTTTATGCCAAAAGAGCACAACGCATTCCATTCCTCCTACGGAAAACGTCTGATCCTGGTCGTTGATGATGAGATGATCAACCGGGAAATTCTCGGTACTTATCTGAATGATACTTATGAAGTTCTCTATGCCTTCGATGGAGCAGAGGCCCTGGAAAAAATGAGGGAATACAGGAATACCCTCTCCCTGGTACTTCTGGATATCCTGATGCCGGTCATGTCGGGGCTTGATGTCCTGAAGGCGGCCAAAGCAGACCCCTTGCTTGCACGGATTCCCATCATCGTTATTACCACCGAACAGGAAGCGGAGGTTCAGAGCCTGAAACTCGGAGCCATTGATTTTATCCCGAAGCCTTACCCGGCTGTAGACGTCGTCCTGGCCCGTGTACTGCGCACCATAGAGCTGTCGGAGGACCGGGACATCATTCAGTCCACCGAGCGGGATACCCTGACCGGTCTTTACAACAAAGAATACTTTTTCAAATACGCGAAGCAGTACGACCAGTTCCATCCCGATCTGGATACAGATGCCGTCATCATCGACGTGAATCATTTTCACATGATCAACGAGCGGTATGGGAAGGTCTATGGAGACGAGGTCTTAAAGCGTATCGGAGACAAAGTCCGGACGATGGTGCACGATTCCGGCGGAATCGTCTGCCGCCGGGAAGCTGATACCTTTATGATCTACTGCCCTCACCGGGAAGATTATCCGGAACTGCTGGAGAATGCTTCCAACGGGCTGGCAGAAGACACTGCCAGCAACCGGATCCGTCTTCGCATGGGCATTTATCCGAACGCAGATAAATCCATCGACATAGAGCGGCGTTTTGACCGGGCTAAAATGGCAGCCGATTCCGTACAGGGGAACTTCAACCAGAACATCGGGGTCTACAACGATACCCTTCACAATAAGGAGCTGTACGCTGAACAGCTGATCGAGGATTTCCCGACCGCTCTGGAGGAACATCAGTTCCAGGTTTATTATCAGCCTAAATTCGATATCCGTCCGGATACTCCTCTGCTTTCAAGTGCAGAAGCCCTCGTACGCTGGGTTCATCCGAAGCTCGGCATGATCAATCCGGGAGTCTTTATCCCGCTGTTCGAGGACAATGGACTCATCAAGCAGCTCGACACATATGTGTGGAATGAAACAGCCCGCCAGATACGGGAGTGGAAAGAGCATTATGGCTACCATGTCCCTATCTCGGTAAACGTTTCACGGATCGATATGTACGATACGAATATCCTGGGCAATCTGCAGTCCATCCTCGAGGCCAACGGCCTTACTACGAAGGATCTTCTGCTGGAGGTGACCGAATCTGCCTATACCCAGGATTCCGAACAGATCATTGAGACGGCGAGACAGCTGCAGCAGTTTGGCTTCCAGATTGAAATGGATGACTTCGGAACCGGCTACTCCTCTCTGAATATGATTTCCCAGCTGCCGATCGATGTACTCAAGCTGGATATGCAGTTTATCCGGGATGCGTTCAGGGAAGGCGGAAATACTCATATGGTAGAGGTAATCATCGATATCGCGGATTTCCTCTCCGTTCCGGTCATCGCCGAAGGTGTGGAAACCGAAGAACAGCTCGGCTCCCTGAAAGCCCTTGGCTGCGATATCGTGCAGGGATATTTCTTCTCCCGGCCGGTTCCGGCCGCAGAATTCGAGCCTTTTATTCTGCAGCGGAAAGAAGCGCTCAAAACGGATATTCCCAGCCAGACCCAAAAGGATCCTGACGTAGATCAGGAGCTGAGAGCCAGCCTGCAGCAGTCCCTCGAAGCAGCTGACAAGGATGCTTTTATCGACAGTCATACAGGGCGGGTCCTGAAAACTCCTATCGGGCCTCCTGATCAGCCTGTTCCGGACCTTGCGAAAACAGCAGATCAGGATTCACCGGCACGTCCGGGCCTTCAGCTGCGGACAGCCAACTTTTTCTTCGTCGTTCTGGCCTTTATTGCCGCCCTGGCTTTGTTTGTCGCGGATCTTGCCGTTACCAGGGGGTATCAGCGCGTGGAGTACGCCAGCAGCCGCTATATCGCCGCTCAGCGGGCCGCCTCCAACATGGAATCCGTCTCAGATTACCTGACAGACCGCGTCCGCTGCTTTGTTGTGACCGGAGAACTCCATTATCTGCTGGATTTCTTCGAAGAGGTGGACGTTGCCAGGCGCCGGGACAAGGCCCTGGAGGATCTGGAAGCACTTCTGAAAGGAAATGACAGCGATGCTTTAAGGAGCCTGAACAATGCACTGAGCCTGTCCAATGAGCTGGTGGAAACGGAGTACCTGGCCATGCGGCTTGCCGTGGACGCAGGGAATTACGACAAGTCCCTGATTCCGGACCGGATCTCCCAGCTGGATGTCGATCCGAAATATCAGGGCATGTCTCCGGAAGCGCTTCGGAATGAGGCAGAACTTCTCGTTTTCGACAACAACTACATGCACCACAAGGACTCGATCCGGGAAAACGTCAGCCTGTGCACACAGGCGCTGATCCAGTCTTCCAGTCATGAACTGGATCAGGCATCCGCTCTTATGTCGGTTGTTGTCCAGACACAGACCATCATGACGGTCGTCCTCCTGCTGATGGTGCTGGCTATTGTTCTGATTATCAGCACACAGATCCGGAAACCTCTTTCCAGGATGGTTGCCCTGATGCAGGCACAGGAGTCCATTCCGCCCACAGGCGTGGAGGAACTCCGGTTCGTCACCCGGACCTACAATTCGATCCTTCAGGAAAACAAGATCGCCCGCGAGAAGCTGAGCCACGAAGCCTCCCACGACCCTCTGACCGGCCTTCTCAACCGCGGCGCCTATGAACTGCTGCTGGGAAGTGTGGACACCGCCCACATGGCCTTGATTCTCGTCGATGTGGATTATTTCAAAACCGTCAACGACACATATGGACATGCTGTAGGCGACAAGGTTCTGAAACGGGTGGCTGAAATTCTGCTTCACAGCTTCCGGTCCGTGGATATTGTCTGCCGGATCGGCGGAGACGAATTCATTGTCATCATGACCCGTGCCAACAGCACCATGAAACAGCTGGTAATCAATAAGATTAATATGGCCAACGAAACACTGATGCACCCGAAAGACGGCCTGCCTCCGATTTCCCTGAGCGTAGGCGCAGCCTTTTCTGACCGGCCGAACCCTCAGGGCGACATCTTTATGGATGCAGATACAGCACTGTATCGTGCCAAGGAAAAAGGAAAAAGCTGCTGCGTAGTTTATGAATAATGATCCGCAGCCTGAAAGTGGGACAGGCAGAAACGTCCCCCTGTCCCACAAACATCCCATTCAAAGAAAGTCCCGGCGGGAGCAGGCTCCCGCCGGGACTTTCTTTTACGTTTCACAGTCTGTTAACTGCGTAATTACTCGTAATCCCCTGCAAACAGGGCCTTGCACCATTCGGCTACGCTTTCAGCGTATACGGTGTAGGTGAAGTCCAGAGTGTAAGGATAATACTGATAGCCCTCCAGTCCGGTGAACTTGTAGCTGGCGCCGGGTGCCAGGTTTCCTCCGGCGTATACATCGGTGTAAGGCTTCTCGATATAGTTGGCTGCCACAACCTTGGTTACGGAGTGGTCAGTCTCGCCCCATTCCTTGAACTTCCAGGACTGCACACCGGAAATACGGATATGGTCAAAGATCCACTGATCCGACTTGCCGGCCGCCTTGTACAGCCCGGACAGAACCTTGTAGGTATCCTGAGCAGCCGCTGCGTTGGTGCCGTCGGTTTCGCCGTTGAACATCCAGCAGGATACCTCGTTATCGACCAGTGCACCGAGTTCGGACATCTTCCAGGAAGCAAACGTGCTGTGAGGGATCGTGCCGTCCGCCGTAGTGGGAGTCCCCATACCGCCGAAGTTGCCGTTGCACTCCAGGAATCCGGCGAACAGATCAGGACGCTGGCGGATGCAGTCGGAACCGATGATGGTGCCCTGGGAGTTGCCGACAATCAGGATCTTGTCCGGATCCGCGTTCCAGTTTTCAATGGCGTAATCCAGTACGCTGTTGATTTCCAGAGCCGCGTTCTCGGTATTGTAAGAGTGATTGTTCACGCTCATCACGATGGCTTCAGGGAACTGCTCGGCCCACTCCACCACCATGGTATCGTACAGGATGTTGCACTTCAGGTTGTTGGCGTCCGCATAGATGCCGGCTGCCTCGTCCTTGAAGATCTGCCAGTAGCAGACACCGCCGCCGGCCGCATAGTTGATCACAGGATAAGGCTCTGCACGTCCGGGATCATAGTCCTTCGGCCAGATCACCCATACCGGCACTTCGCCGTTCTCGGTTACCTGTTCGTAGTCGGGGCATTCCCAGCCGATATTGACAGATACAAGTTCTGCGTTTTCAATACCGCTGGCGATGATGGTCTCGGCCCATACGGAATCTTCCAGAGCGTTGCCCTTGGTATCGGTGGAGAAGATGCCGTCCTTGATATCCGCGCCGTTCAGGCAGAGGATCAGGTCAAGGTTCCTGCCCTGGCAGGTCTTGTTGGCAGCGTTCGGATAAATCTTGTTGCCCAGGCAGTCT
>CACZQT010000310.1 GCA_902783295.1 uncultured Lachnospiraceae bacterium | reverse complement strand
TAAGCATCCTATCTAATTGCCTGTATTATTGAGTTTTCAAGGTGCGAAGCCCATTTTTGCTATGGGAAGTTTTAGTTAGTAAGTAAAAACCAAAGCACTTGACTTTTCGCCATGAATAAATATATTTATAGACAAGCAGACAAAGGCGCCTGATACCGCCAGAGTCTGCTTTTTGTTATAGGTGAGCTTGGAATCAGCAAGTCAAAAGAGTAGATTTTTCGTTTGACTGGGTGATTCATATTATGAGGATAACTACATGGATTTTAAATCTCTGAAATACTTTTTGGCAGTAGCGCAGGAAAAAAATATTACAAGGGCAGCTGTCTCCCTGAATATGAGTCAGCCGCCCTTGAGCAGCCGGATCCGCAGTCTGGAAGAAGAATTCGGGACAGAATTGTTTTGGCGAACCAATAAGGGGCTCCTGCTTACACCGACGGGCGAGATTCTATACAGGCGGGCCGGACAGATTCTGGAACTGGCGCAGCATACTAGAAAAGAGATTGCGGCGGTGGACAGTGAACTCGGCGGTCCGCTGACAATCGGTACGGTAGAGGGCGGAGCACCGTTTCTGGTCGCAGAGTGGATCCGTGGATTCCGGGAAGAATTTCCGCTGGTCACCTATACACTGCGCAGCGGGGGCACGGAGCAGCTGCTGGACCAGCTGAACCGGCATCAGCTGGATCTGGCTGTGATCGCGGCGCCATATAATCAGGAAGAACTGGAGGGGATTTCGGTCGGAAGACAGCCGTGGATGGCTATGATTCCGACGGAACATCCGCTGGCAGAGACAGGAAAAACCATACGGCTGGAAGAACTGGAAGGGGAGCCGCTGATCATACCGGAACGGGAGTCCAGGGTACAGGAGATTGAAAAGTGGTTTGCTGAAAATGGCGTTACGCCCAGGATTATCGGTAAAACTTCCAATTATATCAATGCACTGGCGCTTGTAGAACAAAATGTCGGGATCTGCATATTTCCAAAAACAAGCGGAGCCGGAAAGGCAAAAATTGTTACCCGTGCTATCACGGATCCGCCCCGGTTCGCGGAATATATTCTGGCGGGCCAAAAGGATGTTCCGCTGACAGAGACAGCAGAGGCTTTCCTGGATTATGTGCGGGATTATCTGGAGAACACGCAGTGCAGATAGTCTGCGGCATGTGCGGGATTATCTGGAGAACACGCAGATATACGAAAAAATGTGCGTAAACTTTGGAACAAACATCATAATATTCAGCATATCGATTGCATCACACCGGCAAGAAAGGTTTTGGTATTGGACAACCACCGGACGGATGATAGAATAGTGGCATGTTCGGCAAAGGCGCTGCGGATTCCGCGGCGTCTTTTGTCATTATATAGAAGAGGGGGAAAGATAATGACAAAAGAGATTATGGAAGCAGTAAACAGTCAGCTGTTTGGCGTATGGTTCCTCATCGGCGCGGCGCTGGTGTTCTGGATGCAGGCCGGCTTTGCCATGGTGGAGACCGGATTTACACGGGCCAAGAACTCCGGAAATATCCTCATGAAGAACCTGATGGATTTCTGCATCGGCTGTCCGATGTTTATCCTGATTGGCTTCAGCCTCCTGCTGGGGGAGGATCTGGCAGGTTTCATTGGAAGACCGGGCTTTGATATTTTCACACATTATGCAGAGTTTGACTGGTCGGGATTTGTGTTTAATCTGGTTTTTTGTGCTACCACAGCGACCATTGTATCCGGCGCCATGGCGGAGCGGACAAAGTTCTTTTCCTACTGTGTGTACTCCGCGATTATCTCCGCGCTGATTTATCCGATCGAGGCCCACTGGATCTGGGGCGGCGGCTGGCTCGCGCAGATGGGGTTCCACGACTACGCCGGATCCACAGCCATTCATATGGTGGGAGGCATCTGTGCGCTGATCGGCGCAGCCATTGTGGGACCAAGGCTCGGCAAATTTGTGAAGGATCCCGCGGGAAAGGTAAAGAAGGTAAATGCGTTTCCGGGACACAACCTTCCGCTGGGATGCCTGGGTGTATTTATTCTCTGGCTGGGATGGTATGGATTTAACGGAGCGGCGGCCACGACGGTGGATGAGATGGCTTCCATCTTTGTGACGACCACGATCGCTCCGTCGGTGGCCACGGTAGTATGTATGATTTTCACTTGGGCAAAATACGGGAAGCCGGATATTTCCATGTGCCTGAATGCCTCGCTCGCGGGACTGGTTGCCATCACCGCCCCCTGCGATGTGACAGATGCTCTGGGGGCTATGGTGATCGGTTCTGTCTCCGGTGTGCTGGTGGTCTTCGGTGTCTGGCTTCTGGATCACGTGCTGCACATTGACGATCCGGTCGGCGCCGTCGCGGTGCACTGCCTGAGCGGCATCTGGGGAACCATTGCCGTAGGGCTTTTTGCCACGGAAACTGCCCCGGCCTTTGTGACGGCCGGTATCGAAGAGGGCCTGTTCTATGGCGGTGGACTGCATCAGCTGGCACTGCAGATGATCGGGCTGCTGGCCGTCGTCGGTTGGACGGCGGTGATGATTACCCTGACTTTCCTGCTGATTCGAGCGGTTTTCGGGCTGCGGGTGACAGAGGAGGAAGAAATCCTTGGTCTGGATATCACGGAACACGGCCTGGCCGGTTCCTATGCGGACTTTATGCCGGTCACGCAGATCGGTATGGGCGAAGAGAACCTGGCCTATGTGTACGGTGGTGGACAGGGAGGCCTGGGCGTTGAAGTGCAAAAGGCTCCCGGACAGACGGAGAATGCGGCAGAAGCAGGGGCTGCTGCTTCTGTATTCCCGGCGGCCGCAGTAAAGAAAGGCCCGAAGATGACCAAGGTGGATATTGTTATGAACTCCAGCAAACTGGAGGCACTGCGCAACGCCATGCTGAAAATCGGCGTTACCGGTATGACAGTGACAAATGTATTGGGATATGGGCTGCAGAAGGGGCATAAACAATACTATCGTGGTATTGAGATGGATTCTCAGCTTCTTCCCAAAACGCAGGTGGAAATCGTTGTCTCCAAAATCCCGGTGCGTACGGTGGTAGAGACGGCCAAAAAGGCTTTGTACACCGGACAGATCGGAGATGGAAAGATCTTTGTATATGATGTGGAAAATGTCATCAAGATCCGCACCGGCGAAGAGGGATACGACGCGCTGCAGGATGAAGCAGAATAAACGGGAAACAACGAAATAGCGCCCTGTCCCGGCAGGGCGCTTCAGGAGAACAAAATGGATGAGATCAGAGAAGAGTGCGGTGTTTTCGGCATAGGACTTTTTACTTCCGGAAAGCGGAATGGATTTCTGGCCCATAGGGTTTACAGCGGACTCCTTGCTTTGCAGCACCGCGGTCAGGAATCAGCCGGAATCGCGGTCAATGAAGAGAGAGTGATTCGCTGCCACAAGGGTATGGGAACCGTACAGGAGGTCTTTGATGAGGATACACTGCAGCATATGGATCAATGCAGTATCGCTGTAGGGCATGTGCGCTATTCTACCAGTGGTGTCAGTGAACCGCAGAACGCCCAGCCCTTATTGGTGAAGCATGTAAAAGGGCAGCTGGCCGTTTGTCACAACGGAAATCTTGTCAATTCGGATAAGCTTCGCCGTGAGCTGGAGCTTTCAGGATGTATCTTTCATACGACCAGCGACACAGAGGTCATCTCTTATATTATTACAAGATGCCGCCTGAAGACGGAATCTATCGAGGAGGCAGTCAGTCTGGCCATGGATCAGCTGAAGGGAGCTTATTCTCTGGTGCTGATGTCTCCGGCAAAGCTGATCGCCTGCCGGGATGAAAATGGGTTTCGACCGCTTGTCATGGGGAGAAGGGAGGATGGTGCCATTGTTTTTGCTTCGGAAACCTGCGCGCTTGATGCAGTCGGCGCTTCCTTTGAACGGGAACTGCAGCCGGGAGAGATCGT
>CACZQT010000309.1 GCA_902783295.1 uncultured Lachnospiraceae bacterium | reverse complement strand
GTGAAGCTTTCCCTGCCCTGCGGGGAAAGAATGGCCACTCCTGTGCAGACCTCGTGTTCCCGGCCTGACAAGGCACGGAGCATGGCAAATGCTTCCTCTTCCGAATGCGGTTTTCCCAGAGGTTTTCCGTCCAGAAGCACCAGTGTATCTGAACCGATGACCACATCCTCCGGATGTGCGGCAAAAATCTCTTCCGCCTTTTTCCCCGCCAGATACTCCGGCTCCTCTGCCGCCGGCATTCCTTCTGGCACTATCTCTTCTCCCCGGGAGGGAAGGCAGGTAAACGTAAGCCCTGCCAGTTCCAGCAGTTCCTTCCGTCTGGGAGACTGGGACGCCAATATCAGCATAATTCAGATCCTTTCTGTTGTGGGACAAGGGGACAGTCCCTCTGTCCCCGGATATGGGACAGAGGGACTGTCCCCTTGTCCCAGCCTTATCCCACTCGTTCCTGTCCTCTGCGGTTATTTCGGCAGTACCGCTGCCACATCGGCCATCAGGCCAACGGGCAGCTGCTCAATCCGGCCGGTATCCGACAGTTCCGCAATTTCCGGATCCATCGGCAGTTTCGCACAGATCTTCACGCCGGTCTTCTCCGACCAGGCATCCAGCTTATTTTCCCCGAATACGTAAATTTTACGTCCGCAGTCCGGGCACTGTACATAACTGAAGTTTTCCACCACGCCCAGGACGGGGATCTCCATCTTCTCTGCCATATGGAACGCTTTTTTCACGACCATATCCACCAGGCTCTGGGGCGAGGTCACCATCAGAATGCCGTCCACCGGCAGCGACTGGAAAACAGTCAGCGGAACGTCCCCGGTTCCGGGAGGCATATCCACCAGCAGATAGTCCAGATCGCCCCAGACCACATCCGACCAGAACTGCTTCACCACGCCGGCGATGGCCGGTCCGCGCCAGATTACGGGAGTTTCTTCCTCTTCCATCAGCAGGTTGACGGAAATCAGACGGATGCCGGTTTCCGTATAAGCCGGAATCATCAGTTCCTCCTGCATTCCGGTGATCCGCGTAACCCCGAACATTCTGGGGATGGAAGGACCGGTGATGTCTGCGTCCAGAATGCCGACCCGGTATCCCTGACGGTTCAGTTCCACTGCCAGCCCGGCGGTGACAGAGGATTTCCCTACGCCGCCCTTTCCGCTGACGATCCCGATCACATGCTTAATCCTGGTAAAAGGATTTGTTTCTATGGCAAACGGATTTTCCTCCGCCGTCTTCTGTGCTTCTTCTGCCTTTTTTCTTTCCTCTGCCTGGCGTTTGGCTTCCTCTGCCTTGGCGATCGCCGCTTCCAGTGCCGGATCTTTCTTTTCTTCTGCCATGTTTCGTTCCTCTTTCTTCACTATATTCCCGAGACCGCTTTCCTTTTCCTGCTCCCAGAGCTGCGGTTTTCCCTGTCAAGTGTCGTGTTTTTCGATTATACCACACTCTATGGATCTTTTGTAGCCTTGGGGGAAAAAATCTTATTTCCGGCCTGCTCATATTTTAAGTCATTTTGACTAATTTGTGCTTGACATCACGCCACAACTGTGTTATTTTATTTATAGTCAATATGACTAATACAAAGGAGGTGCCTATGAACGAAGTATTCAGTGAATTGTTCCGCCCTTTGGAAAAGGGAATGTGCCGGCTGTCGCCTAAAGGAATCGCAGTGAAAACAAGCTCCGGCTACACAGCTTATGACCGGCGCACCGGACGTCTGGTCAGCTGTGACGGCGCCGTCTTCGATCTGGGAGAGAACGCCTTTTTCGCCATTCCTGCCACCCGGGTCAGGGAAGGGGATATTATCATCGATCAAGGAAAACCGGCTTACGTAAAATCAGTGTCCAGAAATGAAATTACGGCTCTGAACTTTGAAACCGGCCGCGTGGAAACTCTGGTTCCCCGGCGCCATATTTTCATGGAACAGGTGTATTTCTATCAGAAAATCGTATCCCTTTTTGGAAGTGGTCCCTGTGTCACAGGGAAAAAAGGCGCAGGAAAAATCATGCGGATGATGATGCTCTCTCAGATGCTGAAAGGATCCGACAGCGGCCAGGGAGGACCTTTCAGCAGCCTTCTCCCCTTCTTCCTTCTCCGAAGCAGCGGCGGTGAGGATCTGTTTGAAGGATTGTCGGAGGCTTTTGATGAAGATGACGACGATGATGAGGCGGAAAAAACAGCAGAGGCTGACAGCCGTACGGACAAGGCAGCAGAGTCCTGCCGGAAAGGAGACGAGTGATTATGGGAAGCGGAAAATGGAATCGTGAAAAATATGAGGAGTATTCCCGCATGGCCGGGAGAAAACTGAGCGGCCGCGGAGCGGTGGACATGAGCGGAATCAGCAATGCCAGGCAGATGTACCGGGCAGCAGGACCGGACCCGGCACTCTCACCCTTCCGTGTGATCCGTGAATGCTGCGACAGCGAGGAGCACCCGGAAACAAAGCCGGTGATTCTGGCTCTGGATGTTACCGGATCCATGGGAGACTCCTGCCTCCGGGT
>CACZQT010000308.1 GCA_902783295.1 uncultured Lachnospiraceae bacterium | reverse complement strand
TGAAGCGCCTGTGACGGATATCTTTTTCAGCGTCCGGAAGGGATATGAATTCCTGGCGGATGAACTGGTGGAATACGCTGTTTCCTCCATGCCGAATTTTGGCGGAAAGCAGCAGTTGGTGCTCTTTAACGGTCAGGAATACTTGATGGAAGCGGCGGCAAAACGCGGGTTTATCAAGACGAATGAATATGAGGACCGGAATTTTGACTTCCGACAGGAATTGAATTATCCGCTGCCCGAAGGCTATTATTTTGTGGATCCGAAAGACGCGGATGGTTTCAGGTTGGCGGAGCTCTTGTGGTACGGCTTCGGTCACGGAGAAAAAGCGCCTTTTGAGGGCTGGAACCGGCAGGATCGTTCCAATGATTGGACACCTGCCAAATCCTATAAGGGCGTCATCGGCCCGATGACCGCCCCCGCTCCACATTCCACCCATGAATATGATGTGATCATCGCGGATGAAAACGGGATGTATGTTTGCTTCTCCGGCATGTGGTGGGTGCCAGAGAACAGGTTGGCTTATATGGAGCCTCTGTGCACGCACCCGGATTATCGAAGGCGTGGGCTGGCGGCCGCCGCCCTCTCCCGGCATTATCATCGGATGAAGGCCCTTGGCGCTACCCACATGACCGGTGGCGGAAATCCCTTTTATGAAAAGCTCGGGTATGGGAAGGGGATTCATTGGACATTCTGGAAACGGGAGGAGCCGCAGGCGGATATACGTTTGACTAATCCCTATCAGGCAGTCAGCACAGATACCGAAGCGGTTGCCGCGCTGGCCTGCGAACTGTGGCCAGATCATTCGGCGGAAGAGATGACGGCGGAATATGATGCCCTGCTCGCCCGGGAGGACGCGGCGGTCTTTCTTTACAAAGAAAAGGAAAAAGTTGTGGGATTTGCCCAGTGCCAGCTTCGCCGCGACTATGTAGAGGGAACAGAAACCAGCCCGGTGGGATATCTGGAAGGAATCTATGTTCGGGAAGATGCGCGCCGGCGGGGTTTCGCCCGCAAACTGCTGTCCGCATGTGAAAGCTGGACAAAAGCTCAGGGCTGCTCTGAATTTGCCAGTGACTGCGAACTGGGCAACACGGACAGCCAGCGGTTTCATCAAGCTGTTGGCTTTGATGAAGCCAATCGGATCGTCGCGTTTGTGAAAAAACTGTGATCCTTTACAAGATCAGTATCCAGCTTTATTCTAATATCGTTTTTAATCTGCTTTAACAGAAGTTCGGACTGGATGAAAGATAGCTTTTATTGCGACTGCGGCAAAGGTCTGTTATAGTTGGCATAAATACTTTCGGTAAAGGAGGCGTAAAAATGTTCAGACTGAAAAAATCGGCGGTTGTTCTGCTTGCATCCTTGTTCTTGTTCGCCGGTCCGGTGTACGGAACGGAGGCACCGCAGGCCCAGGCTGAAAAGAACGGCGATATCGTTATCCTGTATACCAGTGATGTCCACTGCGGAATTGATCAGGGGTTTGGTTACGAAGGGCTTCAGCAGGTGAAGGATTACCTGGAGGAAGAGGGAAACGATGTCATTCTGGTGGATGACGGAGACAGCATCCGGGGAGAACCCATCGGTACGGTGACAAAAGGGGAAGCTATCATCGAGCTGATGAATCAGATGGGCTACAGTATTGCCATTCCCGGAAATCATGAGTTCGACTATGGACTGGATCAGTTTCTGGCGCTGACGGAGAAGGCGGATTTTCCTTATGTGAGCTGCAATTTCACCTATCTCGGAGAACTTGTTTTTGAACCCTATGTGATCCGGGAGCTTGCGGGGAAAAAAGTTGCTTTTGTCGGCGTGACCACGCCGAAGACGCTGTTCAACAGCACCCCGACGGATTTTCGCAACGAAGAAGGAGAATACGTGTACGGTTTTTCCCAGGATGAGACCGGGGAAGGCCTTTATCATGCGGTGCAGACCGCGGCGGACGCGGCCCGTGCCGAAGGAGCTGACTATGTTGTCGTTATGGCGCACCTGGGTGATAAAGAGGACGGCGCTCCCTGGACCTATGAGGATGTGATCTCTCATACTGCGGGAATTGACGTAATGCTGGACGGACACAGCCACGATATCGACCAGGTGGTGGTACAGAATGCGGAGGGGCAGAGTGTCCCCCGTTCTGCCTGCGGTACAAAGCTGGAATGCATAGGCTGGTGCCGCATCACAGCGGAGGGGGAAATCAGTACCGGCCTTTACACCTGGAACAATGAAATGTCTGCCCCTCAGCTGCTTGGTATTGAAAACGAGATCTCCGCTGCCATCGCAGCCGCCACCGATGAAATGAACCAAAAGCTGGAGGAGGTTGTTGCCGCCACGGAAGTCGGGCTTGTGGTCCGCGATCCCGAGAAGGTGGATTCCAACGGGAAACCGCTCCGCCTTATCCGCCGCATGGAAACGAACCTGGGGGATCTCTGCGCAGATGCGTATCTTGACCAGTCCGGCGCCGATATCGCAATTGTAAACGGCGGCGGTATCAAAGTAGATATCAAAGCTGGCGGGATTACGCTGGGGAATATTCTCAAGGTATTTCCTCTCGGGGATGCCCTGTGTGTGATCGAGGTGACCGGTCAGCAGATCCTGGACGCCCTGGAGTGGGGGACACGGGCCGTCCCCGACGAGTTTGGCGGCTTCCCGCAGGTGGCCGGCCTCAGTTATGAGATCTGCGGTTATATAGATTCCCCCTGCGTATCCGACGAAAACGGACTGTTTGTACGTGTGGATGGGGAACGCCGTGTGAGAAATGTTCTTGTGGGCGGAGATCCGATCGATCCGGAGAAAACCTACACGCTTGCCGGCAATAATTACATGCTGCTGGAAAACGGAGACGGCTATACCATGTTTGACGGGGCTCCGCTGTTGGCGGACTGTGTGAAGCTGGATAATCAGCTGCTGATAGACTATATTACCGAATCCCTCGGAGGAGTTATCGGTCCCGAATATTCAGATCCGTATGGTCAGGGCAGAATCAGAATTATAGAAAATGCGCCTGTGGAGGGAACAAGGGTCCTGGTGGTCGAAACGACAGATATACACGGATGGCTGGTGGATGTCTCTTCCGGAGATCCGGAAACATACCAGTACAGAATGGCCCGCCTGGCAAAGGCCATAGATGAAGCAGGTAAGTCCGGGAAATATGAGGATGTCCTGCTTCTGGACGGCGGAGATGAGTATCAGGGACCGCCGATATCCAACCTGACGCAGGGAGCCGCTGTACGCGCCGCGATGGACAGTATGGACTACGATGCGATATCTCTGGGCAATCATGAATTTGACTGGGATGTCAGGCAGTACTGTGCGGATGAAGACGGCACGATTGCCCCGTATGAACTCGGGGATTATTCCGGGGACCCGGACACGCCGGTTCTGGCATCCAACCTGTACGATGCAGCTACCGGCGAGCGCGTACCGTTTACCAGGGATTATACTGTGGTGGAAAAAGCCGGTTTCCGGATTGCCGTAATTGGGTATATCGATGATTACAGCGATGAAATCATGACGAGCAAGATTGTCCCTTATACGATTGACGGAAGCCTGGAAAGGCTGGATTTGCTGGTGCGGGAGGTCAATGAAAAAGAGAAGCCCGACGCAGTGCTTGTGCTGGCACACGCGGCACCGCAGCCGATTGCGGAGGCTATGGATCCCGACCAGGTGGATCTGGTGCTTGGCGGCCATAAGCATGGAATTGCAGCAGATACAGCCGAAAACGGAATTCCGTACATACAGGGCAACTGTTACGCACAGGGCTTTGCGTCTGCGGTCCTGGTGTTTGGACCGGACGGCAGCGTTTCCGTGGAGGAGATACAGTATACGGATCTTTCGGAAGATAAAGAAGCTCTCTTCGATACGGAAGAAAACCTGGAGAATCTGGATGAAACCGTTCTTGACATCTCCTATGCCGCCTGGAATATTGTGTGGGAAAGCCTGAATGAGGTGCTTGGATATATCGATACGCCGATCATGAGAGAGAAAGGTGTCGGAGCCAACGGTGCCGGAAACTGGGTCACGGGGCTGATGATCCGCGCGACAGAGCAGTATGGCGTTCAGGCCGCTTTCTACAACAACGGCGGCATTCGGACCAGCTTCGAGATTCCGGAGGGAGAAAGCATCCGGCAGATTACGGTTAACGATATTTATACCATTACTCCTTTCGGAAACACTCTCCTTGTCTATGATATTACCGGACCGGAGATGGCCAGACAACTGGCAGACAGCCTGAAGCAGCCGAATTATGGCGACCAGATTTCGGGCCTGACTTTCACATATACCGCCACCGGTGATTCGGAGACACCGAGGGACGAGAGAGAATATACCATTCTCGGCATTACCATGGACGACGGTACAGAGGTGAACCTGGAGGACGAAGAAACAACCTATCGTGTTTGTACTACCAACTATAACGCAACGATTCCGGGGAGTGTGTTTGAACAGAAAGAGCCTCTCTACCCGGAGGTGGATGCCCCGGTTGACGCAGAAGCCTTCATAGAAGTTCTGAGGGAAATGCGGGAAGAAAACGACGGATATATATCGGTTGATACCGGTACACGCGGCGTGGAAGTGGAGCAGGAAGAAGAAGCGTTGGATCCTGCTGCTTAATACAACCGCAGGATGGACCGGGGAAGCAATTGATAATGGGTGTGCTGCACACTTTACACCATTTACGTTGTTTTCGGAAGACTACACAACTATCTTGCTGAATGGCAAGCCTGAGGCTTGATTTATAAGGCCTGGCAAAGACTAACTTTCACACGTCGAGACGGTATGTCTTTTGTCCAAACTTTCTGAAACGAAATCTCACATCAGCGTGAAGGTTGAAATGGATGAAATGGATCTGACG
>CACZQT010000307.1 GCA_902783295.1 uncultured Lachnospiraceae bacterium | reverse complement strand
TACAACACCGGCAAGACGCTTGGCATGATTCACCGGCTTTCGAAACAGTACAAACCCGTTCATTACCGCGTCTCATTCCAGGATCGGTATACTCCGGAATATATAGACCGGCTGATTCCGGATTCATACGCGGAACTGAAACAGGCAATCTGTCGGCGGCTGGAGGAATACAGGACGCTTCCGCGGGACGCGGAGGATTACGGCCTTGTCCATTTCGATTTCTGCGACGGTAATTACCATGTAAACCTGGAAACCGGCGAGATCACGGTGTTTGATTTTGACAACTGTATTTACTGCTGGTATATGTTCGACCTGGCCCATCTCTGGACCCACGGTGTGGGCTGGTACAGGCATGAACCGGATCCGAAGAAACGCATGGCATACATGGATCACTATTTCGGGACGATCCTGGAAGGCTACCGGAGCGAGACGTACGTATCGGACATAATGCTGGAGAAGCTTCCGTTGTTTATTGATATGACGATCATCGAGTATGTGACCGATGAGTTTGAATGCTGCGCCCGGGAAGGCGAAGAACCGGACGAGGAGGATATCGGGAACGCGGTATCCTGCCTGATCCACGATATTCCTTACGGCGGTTTTGGCGAAGCGTAAGAAGACAAGCGGCACATGAAAGGAAAGAAGCAAATGATTTACTACCAGGATGAGGAGCTGATTGTCCGCAATATGGAAGAAGCGGACGCCCGGATCTTTTTTGACGAATACACCGCCCAGGGCTGGCATCCGGATATTGAATATTACCGGATGCGGATGAGGGAACAGGCGGAGGGGAAATGCATTGCCCTGACGGCGGAATACAAGGGACATCCTGCCGGTGCCGTGTATGTATACCTGACTGTACATGAAGGCCCTTTCAAGGGGAAAGGCTGGCCGATGATTGTTGATTTCAGCGTGCTGAAGAAATACCAGCGGAAAGGGATCGGCGGCAGAATGATGGACGCGGCGGAACAGATCGCGGGGCAGTACGCGGATACGGTCTGCCTGGGCGTCGGCCTGTGCGACAGCTACGGCAGCGCCCAGCGGATGTATGTGAAGCGCGGATATATCCCTGACGGATCCGGCGTATGGTATCAGGACAAACAGTGCGTCCAGTATGAAACGGTCTGTACCGTTGACGACGATCTGGTGCTGTATCTGTACAAGAAAATAAAAAACCTGCCTGACTGAGGGATCAGACCTCTGACAGGCAGGGTGAATGACCGCAGGACACCCGGATATATGCCGAAGGCTGAACGGGCGGTTATCTGCTCATGTAGAAATAGAAATGCATTTCATTCTCCCCATAGGCGACATCCACATCAATAGTCCATCCGCCGATCCGGCTGGAAAGGGATGACGGGTTAAAATCACTTTTATCCCACCGCTGCAGTACCTGCCACATCCGGCTGCTGTCGTACCTGCTGAGGAACAGATCGTAGTCACTGCCGACAGACTGATTGCCTGCAGCAATCAGGAAGATTTCATATGCGTTCGTGAGCACCTGATCGGTTTGTCCCGGCGCAAAAGTTCTTTGCAGGGCAGCGTCGTATCTGATGGAGGTCATCCGGCCCTCATACTCATCACCCTGTCCCTCCATGATCAGCGTATAGGCGGAATCCCATCCATATCCTGCATAGGTGGACCGGTCTTTGAATGCCACACTGAATGTATTCCCGTAGGATTGATTGGTCTGTGTATACTTATAATCAAGATCTGCCATACAGGCATAGAACATTCCTGTGGAATCCCCAATCACCGGCTCATAGGCCAGCGCCGCTGACGTTATTCCCAGGATGACGCACATCAGCAGGATGAAAAAGGTATGTCTGATTCGTCTGAACATGGCTGGTCTCCTTTTATATTTTGATACTGATTATTTCAATCTTTGAAAAGGAAAATCCTTTTCGTCTTTCAGCGGAGCGAGCCAGTTGATCCGTGCAGGAAAGCTCAGATCTTTGCCATGGGTTCGCCCCAGGCGCCGAGGTTTTCTCCCTTCCAGCTGAAATAGCGCTGGCAGGTGGTGGAAATCGGGGCAATGGCTGCCAGTTTCTCTGTGGAACCGGCAGCTTTTTCTGTCAGTACATCCTCCTGCAGGATATTGCGGATTTTGCAGAGCATCACTTCACCGTCATGCAGGGGGATGAACTGGATCACTTCAAGTTCATAGTTTACCGGGGACGCCGTCAGGACCGGCACGGGCAGGACGCGGCCTTCTTCGGTTTTGATTTCCAGCTTTTCCTTCTCCGGGCTGTGACCGGGAGTATTGCCCAGATAATCCGCCAGGGGGAGCAGTTCTTCCGTGACCAGGTTGGCGGAGAACACTTTCCGCTTATGGATGTTTTCCTTT
>CACZQT010000306.1 GCA_902783295.1 uncultured Lachnospiraceae bacterium | reverse complement strand
GATGTCGCCGCCACATAGATATTGTCGAGCGGCGCCTGCAGCACGGTGATCGACTCCGGAAGGGTTTTGAGAATCTTCTGCGAGGCATCAGATTTGTCTGCGCCGGTCTTTTCCGGCAGGAGCAGGTACTGCCCGCTTTCGTGTACGTCAATCAGGCGGTAGAGGTCCTCTGTACTGCCGTCCGCAGGCTTGTAGCTGTAAATATCAAAGGTCTCCGCATAGGAGGTTTCCATGGCGGAAACAAAAGTCAGACCCTCCAGTGCAGGCGGCTGTGAAACACTTCCTGTACCGGAAGATCTCCTGCCTGCTGCCGGTGCGTCTTCGCCGTCTGAGGAAATACTGCCGCTGTCTGCGGAAATGCTGTCACCGTCTGCTTCCGGGGCTTTTCCGGCGGTGCTCTCCGAACCGTCTTCCCCTTCATCTCCCTCAACCCCGCCTGCAGCTGTTGTTTCGTCTTCCCGGGTGAGGCTGATAAAAAGGGTGTACTCAATCTCGTGAGGTTCGGACATGGCAGTTGTCAGACCGCTGATCGTCATCTCCTGATCGAGGAGGACCGGAATGTTGAAGACGGAATTCTCTCTGTCCGCGTCACCGGCATTTTCGGGATCGTACTGCACACCGTCGACTTTAACCCAGTCATAGTGGGGACTGCTGAACTCAACCCGGGCCAGGGCCTCACCTTCCGTGAGAACGACTTCCGGGCAGGTGATCTTCACCTTTCCAGTGCCGCCCGAAACAGTGAACATGGTCGGTACATAGCTGCCGTCTTCTAGCGTATCCACGGTTTCTTTGTCCGTATCACTATTCACGCCCGCAGAACCTTCTTCTGTGCCGTCATTACCTGCCGACCCGTCTGAATTTCCGGCCGGGGATTCAACTTCCGAAGAGACGGCACTTGCCTGCGCACCCGCATTGTTATTCTTTTCCGCAGGGGAGCAGGCATTGAATGTCAGAATTATGAAAAGAATTATTGCTGTGACCGGAACAAAAAAGTGCTTTTTCTTATTCATCTGTTTCATCTGTTGTTTCCTCATGCTGACTGATTATCTGCTTCCTCCGTTCCGGGATCTCACATAGTTAAAACAGGCAGAACTCTCGTGAACGGGACAAAAACAGTGCCGGTCCATTATGACAGGGTCTTCCCAATCCTTTACAGGTCACCTGTAAAGCTGCTGCCTACCCGATCTTTCCCTGCCGGAGAGCGAGCGCCGCAGTGACCCCGTCGAGGCTGTGTTTCTTTTCCAGAAGAAGAGGTTCTTTTCCCGTATGGTTCATTGCCAGGCACACTGCACTCCGTTCGCACACGCAGTCCACACCGGTGACATTGCGGACAAAATCAGATGCACTGAAGGTTCCCGGCACCCGGCTGAGTTGCTCAGATGTGAAAAAAGCCAGGGGCAAGTCCCATTCTTTTGCAAATGCGCGGAGGCCGGCCTCTTCTTTTTTCAGGTCAATGGAAGCAATTCCCGAAACTGCCTGACGAAAGACACCGGACGTCTGCAGAAGCTGCAGCACTGCCTTTTGAACGGCTTCCGCAGTAATCCCTTTCCGGCATCCGATTCCCAGACTGACTGCCTTGGGGACCAGATAGAGGGCTTCCTCAGGGTCGCCTTCTGTATGCCTGAAGGAGACGATGATATCCGCATGGGACCGGTCTGCTGTCCGGCAGACACCTTTCCCATACTTTTCATAATCTCCATACCTTTCAGTTTTTTCAAAAATACTCTCACTGCATGCCGGAAGGTCGAGCGCTTCGTCAAACCAGATTTTCAGTGTCTCCCCGGCCAGGATACGGGCGGAAATCTGTTTGGCCGCAGTCCTGTCAGAAATCTCCAGACCGTTTTCCCAAGCGAAAACATCGACAGCAAAGAGTCCTCTCCCGTCAGTCGCGGTCGTGATCACGGGCTGTGCTCCCACAGCTTCTGCAAGCAGGCCGCACAGTCGGTTTGCGCCCCCGGCGTGTCCGGACATCAGTGAAATGACAAACTTTCCGTTTTCATCCATTACCAGAACGGCGGGATCCTGAAACTTGTCCTGTGCAAAAGGCGCTATACAGCGCACCGCAATGCCTGTCGCCGCAATAAAGATGAGGGCATCCGCTTGGTGAAACCATCTGCCTGTCGCTTCAGACAGTTTCGGCCCATCCTCAAAGCCGGGCACATAGGCACAGCGCCCCGTCTGCCGTATCTCTTTATCAGGGAACAAAGCTGTCAGGGCAGCGGCGGCACGGCGCATGGTTTCAAAGCCGCGCTCCGTGCATGCCAGCATGACGATCCGTCCGCTTGTTTTGCGGCTCTGGAAGCCTTGAGAGATATTTTTTTTCAGCGGGGAATTCTGCTGAGAATTCTGCTGAGAATCTTCTTTCTTTTCAAATGCATTTGACTGCAGGTCATCCATCCCCGGCCGCTTATTCGCTGTCTGCTGCATGGCTGCGGTGATCTCTTTATATTTTCCGGTGATCCGCCCATAGTTTTCGGGCAGATGGGGGATCAGGCAGCCGGTGCAGTCCTTGATTCCCTTTTCCGTATACCGGAAGTTTCCTCCGCAGCGGGGACCCAGCATATAGAGCGGACAGTAGCAGAAGAGACAGCTGAAGCGCGCCGGATCCGCAATCCGGTGACAGGGAAAATATTCACATTCCGTATTCTGGAAAAAGGAATAATGCTTTCCCTCCCAGTGAGGTTTTTCCCTGTTTTCGCTCATTGCTGAACTCCTTCGCATCCTGCTCATAGTTGCTTTATTCGATGTTTTTGCACGGCTTTTTCGTTCAAAAAATGATCAAAAAACCGCTTTTTATGGTGCTGCCGCAGAAGCAGTGCATGTCTGCTGCCCTCAAAGCATGGCCGCACAGGCAGTGCATGTCTGCCGCCTTCAAGGTATTGCCGCACAGACAGTACAGGTTTCCTGCTTATAGCCTGCAGGGCATTTTGAATGGGCAGCCGCTCATATTATCGTTCATAGTATCCGGCAGTCAAAATTTCCGTCAGTGCTCCGAGCAGCACTTCGTTTTCCTCCCTGCGCAGAACAGCGACGCGGTAATCGCCTTTCTGAAGTCCCCGGTAGTTATCACAGCAGCGGATCAGAATCCCTCTCTGCAGAAGGGGCTCATACAGGTCTTTTTCACAGGAGAAAAAGATATAATTTGCCTCACCCGGAAACACCCTGCATCCGAGTTTCTCCAGAGCTGCGGCCATCTTTTTCCGCTCCGACGCGACTAGCGCGCAGGCAGTCTCCATATACTTGCTGCCGGTTTCCAGGGCAGCAAGTCCTGCAAGCTGTGCGGGGAGAGATACGCTCCACTCCGGCTGCTGCGCATGAATTTCCGCAAGGATCGCAGGGTCTGCTGCCATCAGGTACCCCAGACGGATGCCGGGCATGGCAAAGCGCTTGGTAAAGGCATCCAGGACCAGAAGATGCTGAAAGACTCCTTCCCGGATTTCCCGGAGCGCTCCTGTGCCTCTGGCCTCATTTTCCCCTTTTTTCAGATTGCTATTGCAATGCTCCGCATTATCCTCTGTTTTTTCATAGACGACTTCTGATGGCGGCAGCAGAAACCTGCGCATGGTGCGCTGCCCTTCATCCTGAAGAAAGCCGAGGAAGCATTCATCCACCATGAGCCAGGTGCCCTGCTGCTCACAGGTTTCTGCAATCCGAAACAGCAGGTCCGCGTCGATCCGGTCTCCGATGGGATTCGATGGAGAACAGAGGATCGCAAGATCAGGTTTCTGCTCCAGATCCTCCAGGTATCTGTCCGTCAGGGAAAAATTGTCCTCCCTGCGCAGTTCATGATAGAGGATTTCGCAGTTATGGGATTCTGCCGCATGTCTATAGCCGGAAAAGGAAGGCGCCGTCAGGAGAATCCTGCTTACATGCAGTCCCCGCACCGCGGCTTCGATCAGCTCGGAGGCGCCGTTCCCGCACAGGATCTGCCGGGCGGGGACGCCGGTGT
>CACZQT010000305.1 GCA_902783295.1 uncultured Lachnospiraceae bacterium | reverse complement strand
GCGTTCCTGAAGAACGGGAAAGAGTAAGTTTCAGAAAAATGAATGCCTGAAAATGCGTATTCAAAAATGCACAAAAAAAGAAGATAAAACCGGCAGTGAAAACGGATGATCTCCGCATTTTCACTGCCGGTTTCAATTTACGCAAATGCGCCGATTTTCGTCTCCAGTCCCTCTTCGATTTCGGCATAAGGGCGGATCCGTTCTACGATTTCCTGATGCAGTTTCCACACGTCCCCCAGATAAACGGAGGGCCTGAATTCTTCCCCTTTTACCTTGTAACGGACCGGGCAGGCGCCGGAGAAATCCACCATGCCGTACCAGGCGCGCTCAAAATCCTTCCAGTACAGGGTTTTATGGTTTGTGCCGAGCTGAATTTCCAGGGCGTCCGGTGTTACGGTATACAGCACGCCATCAGTCAGGCGTCTGCACCACCACAGGCCGGCGGCGATCACCAGTGCTTCGATCAGCACGAAAAGAGCCACAAGAGGGAGGCCTTTGATCCAGGGATAGGCTTCGCCGAAAATATAGTCATAGATAAAATAAAAGCAGAAAATCAGGGCAGTGGCCAGCAGGAAAAAAATATTCCGAAAAATGGTGAGCCGCCGTCCCATGCGGTATTCGTGTTTTCGGTTCATTGTAAAAACCTCGATTCCCGTGCCGGCTTCCCGTCAGATATCTTCCTCCGCTGCCGGACTTCTGATACAGTGTTTCCCTTACTCTTCCTCTTCCTGGATCTTCTGGATCATGGCCCACATGGCGCGGACCGAGTTGAAGTTTTCCGGCACCAGGTACTTCGGGCTGATTTCAATATCAAAGTTGTCCGCAATCTGGGCTACCAGGGAAACGATTTTAAAAGAATCAAGTACTTTTCCGTCAATCAGGCGGGTTTCATTCTCGTAGTCAATATCCGGATCCAGATCCATCAGAATATCCATTAACTCATCCATCTGTATTCATTCCTCCTGAGTGTTTTTGTATGTCTCCGCAGCTGCAGCTGCGTTGTTTTTTCGGAACAGTTATTCGCTGAAGAACCGTTCCTTCAGTGCCTGGCGGTGGATTTTCCCGTTAGCGTTCTGGGGAAGAGGCTCCACCACCTCCACCTTGGCAGGCACCATATACTCCGCCAGCTTTGATTTAAGAGCTGTGCGGAGTTCACGCCCGGTGGTTTCACAGCCGGGTACCCGTTCCGCGAAGAGAATGATCTGCTTCTTCCGGGTGTTGTACAGGCAGCAGCAGCGGGCGATTTCAGGCAGTTTCGCGGCTATGGCTTCGATCTCTCCCAGTTCGATGCGCCGCCCCATATGCTTGATCTGTGTGTCGCTGCGGCTGACAAAATGAAGCCGGCCTTCCTCGTCATAGCGGGCCAGATCGCCGGTCTTCAGGAAACGGCAGGGCGTTCCGTCCGGCAGAGGCAGTACCGGAAAGGCGGCAGCGGTTTTTTCAGGATCCTTGAAATACCCGATTGCCAGGGCTTCACTTGCGGTCATGATCTCCCCGGTGACACCGGGCTCTGTAATCCACCCGTTTTCTCCCCGCAGAAGCACCGTATTGCCGGTCATGGGCCGCCCTACCGGCAGCGTTTCCGCTTCCAGATCCGCAGGCGTCAGACGTGCGAAGCAGCAGATGCCGGACTGCTCGGTGGAACCGTACAGGTTGATATATTCCAGTTCCGGCAGGGTCTCCATCCATTTGCGAAGCTGCTTGATGGGGAAAACCTCTCCTACGAAGAAAACCCGCTTCAGTGTTTCCGGAAGCACTTCCTTGAAGGTGTTCAGCTGGGTGACGACCGCCAGGGCGGAAGGAACCCAGCAGATGGTGGTGACCTTTTTCTCATTCATATAGCGGATCAGCGTAACCGGCAGAATGAAGAGCTCGGAAGGAAGAATTTCCAGCGTGGCTCCCGTATACAGCATCAGAGCCAGGTCTTTGGCAGAGGCATCGAAGAACAGGGGGGTCTGATTGCCGATGATTTCTTCCGGCTTCATTCCAAAGCAGGAAACAAAGTTCCGGACGAAGGCCAGTACGGCACCGTGGCTCTTGACCACCCCTTTCGGGTGGCCGGTGGAACCGGAGGTATAGACCATATAGACCGGCGCATCCGCCGGAGTATCCGGAACAGAAAGGGATTCTGCGTCCGCATCCGCAAGGCTCAGGCAGACACCGTCGAATCCGGCCTGTCCCAGCGTTTCCGGGAAAGCACCGGAGGACAGGGCTGCCGGAGCGGGAATATCACCATCGGCACCGCCGGGAAGCGAAAGCTCTGAAAGGATGGCAGCCAGCTTGTCTGCGGGCATCTCCGGATCCAGGGCAACATACATATTTCCGGTAAAGAGAACTGCCAGGAAGGCGATGACCGTTCCTGCATCCCGGTTGACGAACACGGGAATGGGATGGTTTTTTCCCCGGATGCCCTTTTCGGAGAGAGCCCTGGAAAGCGATTTTCCGAGTCTGGCAGCCAGGCTGAGGCATTCCTGAAATGTATAAGCTTCTTCCCGGCAGGCAACGGCCGTTTTGTCCGGAAACCGAGCGGCGGTCTGCGCCAGAAGCTGCAGTAAATTATTCATGGGGTCCTTTCTTCAGGCGGGATGGGACAAGGGGACAGTCCCTCTGTCCCGGCGAGACAGAGGGACTGTCCCCTTGTCTCATCCTGCTTCCTGCCTGCATGTACCAACCAACTATAAAAGAATCTGCGCAGGAATGCAAGCGGGAAATCTTTTTCGGGAAAATTGAATCCGCCGTATCATTTCGCGCAAAAATCTGTTATACTGTACCCATTAGCACGAAAAAATCTCAGAAAGGAGCCGTCATGGCGCTGCTGGTTCCCCTGCCCTGTGTCCGTCCGCAAAAAGAAATGGCCGCGAAGATCGCTACCGGCCCTCACAGTTTTTGCAGCAAGGAAGAACTGCGCAGAAAAGTTGCGGACAATCCCTTTACCTATACCCGCATTGCACACCCGAAAGCGGTTTACGGTGATGTGCCGGATGTGTACCGGCGGGCCAGGGAAGCATTCAGAGAATGGGTGCAGAAAGGATACTTTATAGAGGACAGGGAACCCTGCTATTATATGTACCGGCTGGAAGGAGGCGGACACGCCCAGACCGGCCTGGTCGGGCGTACCAGTGTGGATGAAATACTGGAAGGACGCATCCATGCCCATGAAAATATCCGGGAAAGCAAACTGAAAGATCTGATGGAGCATATGGAAACCTGCGGTTTACAGGTAGGGGGGCCGATTCTTACGGCATTCCGGTCCTGCCCCGAAGTGAGTGCCTGGATCCGTCAGAAAGAAAAAGAGGTGCCGGACTACGACTTTATATCGGAAAACGGTCTGAGAAACCTCATCTGGCGCATCAGCAGAACGGATGAAAAAGAACGGATCTGCGGGCTGATGCAGAAGACGGGGGATCTGTATATAGCGGACGGCCATCACCGGGTGATGGCATCGGTGGGGCTCTGCCGGAAAAAACGGGAGGAGCATCCGGATTACCGCGGGGATGAACCGTGGAATTATCTGGCCTGTGTCTGTTTCGCGGAAGAGGAACTGCAGATTCTTCCGTATTCGCGAATCGTTACCGGGCTGAACGGACTTACGGCAGAAGCATTTCTGGAAGCCTGTGGTTCCTGCTATGAACTGCAGGAGGAAGAGGCACCGGCGATCCCGCGCAAAAGAGGGGAAATCGGCCTCCTTCTGGATGGAAGGTGGTACCGTATGACGCTGCGGGAAGAATTCCGCCCGGCGACGCCCAGAGGCAGTCTGGACGCGGATATCCTTCAGGAAAGGATTTTGGGGCCTGTTCTTGGAATCCGGGACCCGAGAACCTGTGAACGTCTGGATTTCATTGGCGGCGGAGGCCAGACGGATATTCTGATCAGCCGGTGCAGCCAGCCCGGCACAGCCGGTTTTCTCCTGTATCCGGTTTCCATGCCGGAGCTTTTTGCCGTGGCGGACGCGGAAGAAACCATGCCGCCGAAATCCACCTGGTTTGAACCTAAGCTCTGCAACGGGCTGTTTTTGTACAGAAATGAATGATATGGCGGGATCTTTTTCGCCGGTTTACGGGGGTCAGTATTCATGAGCCAGAAAAAGCGCGGCAATGATTTTGTAAAACAGGCAGGCATCCTGGCCGGTGCGGGTATCATCGTCCGCATCATCGGGATTCTGTACCGCAGCCCCCTGACCAG
>CACZQT010000304.1 GCA_902783295.1 uncultured Lachnospiraceae bacterium | reverse complement strand
GTCGCAAGCCGGCCCAGCCCCAGCCCGGCTGCCGTCTCGGAAACCGCCTGTTCGATGCCGGAGACGTAGTTTTCCATGTTTCCGATCACGATCGGGGTAATCAGCACCACCTGAGCCATGATCATAATTGTCACTGTGAACAGAAGTTTCGCGTGCCGGAACGGGCCGACACCGGAAAACAGCATATAAAAAAGCAGGCCGCAGACAACCGGAGGCATGCCCATCCACGTCCGGACCAGCACGATCAGTGCCTTCCTGCCGCGGAACCGGGATGCTCCCAGAGCGATGCCCAGAGGAACGCCAATAAGCAGAGAGATCAGGGAACTCCCCAGACTCATCCTGGCCGTCACCAGAAGGATCTGAATCAGTTCCCTGTCCCCTGAGGCAATCAGGGCAATCGCTTTCTGCAAGGCTGTCTGCACGGCTCTGCTCCTCTCCCTTACTTTTGAATCATTATCCGATCACACCGTTGTTTACAACAAAAGTCAGATAGGTGGCTTTATCCGTCAGGATATAGGCGCCCATTTCTTCCGCCATCACCAGGCAGGCTCCCATGCCGGCGTTTGCAGAAATATACCAGTCGGTATAGCCTTCAAAAGAAGCTGCTTCTTCGGTAATGCCCAGTTCCTTCGGCCACAGGGACAGTTCTTTGGTATGGGTGCCCGATCCGTCACCGCGGGAAATGAAGGGCTGCTTGCCTTCCGCGATTGCCGCGAACGCATCCGCAGCTGTCTCACACTCGGCAACCTTTGCGGGATCCTCGGACGGGCCGCAAAGCACGAAGAAATTGTACAGGAAGCTCATGCGCTCCGCCTCAAATCCTTCGAGGACTCTGGCAAAACCTTTTTCCACGAATTCTTCTTCCTTGGCCTTGGCATGAACCAGAATCAGATCGGCATTGCCGTACTGTGCCGCTGCGATCGCCTTGCCCGTACCGGCAGACTGAATCTCGACGGTGTATCCGTATTTCTCCTCAAATACCGGGAGAATGCTTCCCAGCAGACCGGAATCATTGACAGAGGTGGTTGTGGAAAGACGAATGGTTCTGGTCTCATCGGTCGCTGCTGCGATCTCGCCTTCATAAATGGGAGCGCCTTCCAGCACATAGAACAGTGTATCGCCATACGTCTCTTTGCCGTATTCCGCAGCCAGGCCGATTCCCTCTGCAGAGAGCAGCCACTCGATCAGCGCATCCGCTCCGGCCGTATTGACGGCTACGTCATTCACGGGATTGCCGTTTTCATCGGTAAAAGGAGCTTCCGGATTGACAGCCAGAAGCGTGTAGGTGTTCTTCATGCTGTCATCTGCTTCCTTCAGGATGGTGAGATCCACCGTAGAAGCTGTGTCTGCCGCAGCGGCTTCTGCATAAGCCGTCACTCCGCAGCCCAGCCCAGCCATCATCAGAGCCGCCATCAGGACTGCCATCCCTTTTTTCCATGTCTTCATCATTTTTCTGTTCCTCCTGGATAAAATGAAGTGTAATTGAAAAAGAGCCTCTCCGGCTGTTCTGTTCCCCACAGATCCATGCCGCAGGCGCATGACAGAAACACTGGTTTCATCCGTGTTTCCGAAGAGAGATTATATCATTATCGGTAAGTATCTGCAAGATGACTCTTCGTCTCTTTGCTGCTTCGCAGTAAGTTTATATTGAACTCTAAAATACCAATTGATATAATTATGAAAATATTCATCCGTTTTCGTTTTATACAAGAAAAAAGTTTTGCTTTGACGAAACTCGTGCGCTGCGCGGCCGGCTTTGCCGGCGGGTTTCAGGAGGATCCGCTTATGTTTACTGTCAAACCCCCGGAAGAGGTATTCTCCATCATTTCCTCGGAATTTCACCGGCTGCCGGAAGCAGAACGCTGCCCTCTGGCCCGGTGCTGCGGGCGTATTCTGGCGGAAAATATCACAGCCTGTGAAAACGTCCCCGGCTTCAACCGTTCGACCGTAGACGGCTACGCAGTGCGGGCCGCGGATACTTTTGGCTGTTCGGATTCGATTCCTGCCATTCTTCCTGTATGCGGCGAAGTGAAGATGGGAAAAAGTCCTGATTTCCGCCTGGATTTCGGGACCTGCGCCGCCATTCCGACCGGGGGCGAGCTCCCGGAAGGCGCCGATGCCGTGGTTATGGTGGAATATACAGAAGATTACGGAGACGGCAGCATCGGGATCCTGAAACCGGCTTCTCCCGGCCTGAACCTCATCCTCCGGGGGGACGATGTCTTTCCGGGGAAAGTGGTTCTTACAGCAGGACGCCGGCTTACTCCGGCGGATATCGGCGCACTGGCAGCCATGGGCATCTCCGAAGTTCCGGTCTGCCGCAGTCCGATCGCGGGGATTCTGTCCACCGGAGATGAACTGGTCCCTGTGGACCAGGTGCCGGAGGGCGGCCAGGTCCGGGATATCAATTCCTCCCTGCTGGAAGCGCTCTGCCGGGAATGCGGCGCCGAGCCCCGGCTGTACGGCATCATCCCCGATGATATCCTTCTGCTGAAGGCTGCGCTGGAGAAAGCGCTGCTGGAATGTGATCTCATCCTGATCTCCGGAGGGTCTTCCGTCGGTGCCAAAGATGCAACGGCACGCGTGCTTGAAGAATACGGGCAGATCCTTTTCCATGGGGTTGCCATGAAACCCGGTAAACCGACCATGCTGGGATCCGTCTCAGGGAAGCCGGTCTTCGGACTGCCGGGCCATCCCGTTGCCGCCTTCTTTGTTACGCAGCTGTTCGTGCGGGAAGCCGTTTCGGTTCTCACCGGGCGCCGCCGGGAGGAGCACGGTATTTCAGCCCGGCTCACCGAAGCGGTCAGTACGAACCACGGACGCTGTGAAGTCTGCGGCATACGGCTGTCCGAGCGGGACGGCATGCTGCAGGCCTCCCCGGTTCATACCAAATCCGGACTGATCTCCGTACTGGCAGGCTCCGACGGCTACATTATCATTCCCCGCGACTGCGAAGGACTGCCGGCCGGCCGGGAAGTTTTCGTTCATCTGTATTCTGTGGATTAACACCAGGAGGTACTCCATGCCGTTCCAATATCTTACGAATGTTCCTCTCCCGGAAGCGAAAGAACAATATCTGGCCGCTTTGGCCGCGGAAGGCTTTGGCGCTGAAGAAGAGACAATTCCCGTCGCACAGTCCTGCGGACGGGTAACCGCCCGGGCTGTTTACGCGGCCATCTGCGCTCCTCACTACCCCGCGAGCGCAATGGACGGCATTGCCCTTTCCGCCAGATGTACCTTCGGCGCAGGAGAAACCACGCCCGTGACACTTACGGCGGACCAGTATGTAACGGTCGATACCGGAGACCCTGTCCCGGAAGGCTGTGACGCCGTCGTTATGATCGAAGATGTCATTCACCAGGAGGATGGCACGGTCCGCCTTTACGCGCCGGCAGCACCCTGGCAGCACATCCGCCAGATCGGCGAAGATATCTGCGCCGGTGAGATGATCCTCTCCTCCCATATGGAAATCTCTCCCTCTGCGATCGGCTCCATGATCGCAGGCGGAGTTACGGAAGTTTCTGTTCTGCGGCAGCCCGTTGTAGGGCTGATTCCCACCGGGGATGAGATCATTCCTCCCTGCGCGGATCCGGCTCCGGGAGAAATTCTGGAATTCAATTCCTCCATCTTCTCGGCCATGCTTTGCAGGTGGGGGGCCATACCGAAAACATATCCCATTGTAAAAGACGATCTTTCACAGATCCAGGCAGCCCTGAAAACGGCTCTGGAAGAATGTGATATGGTCATTCTGAACGCCGGCTCCTCCGCCGGCCGGGAAGATTACTCCGCCGAAGCCATCCGCTCTCTCGGGACCGTTCTCTGTCACGGGATCGCCATCAAACCCGGCAAGCCCGCCATCCTGGGCTATCAGAAAAAAAAGCCTCTGCTCGGCGTTCCGGGATACCCGGTCTCCGGCATCATTGTGCTGGAGAATCTGTTAAAACCGCTGATCGACAGCTGGTTTTTCCGGGACTCGGAGCCTGCAGAGGAGGTAACCGCCACACTCGCCAAGAACGTGGTTTCCGGCCTCAAATATCAGGAGTTTGTCCGGGTTCGCCTGGGCCGCGTGGGAGACCGTCTCACAGCTTCCCCCCTCGGCCGCGGCAGCGGCGTGGTTTCTTCCTTCATGAAAGCAGACGGCATTCTGGAAATCCCGCAGGGCACGGAAGGCTATGAAGCAGGCAGCAGTGTACCCGTCCGCCTGCTGAAGAGCCGCCACAAACTGGAGAACACGCTGGTCGTGATCGGAAGCCATGATCCCCTTCTGGATGAGGCGGCG